>JAGWWP010000003.1 GCA_018970325.1 Cyanobacteria bacterium REEB446
TGTCTTACTTTCTTCATCAACCTCCGCTACGCAAGCAGACTTGAATAAACCATTGAAATTGAAAGCCCACAAAATCTCATTCATTTAAAAATCTTATCATGTCGTATTTACGCTATCCACTCAAATTGGAGAAGAGCCTTTTTTTATTAATATGAAATTTCAATACTTTCATTGTAAAACATACTCAAAAACGACTTATACCATTTCAGAAAATTATTATATATCTCAAGCAGACCAAGTCTAGGTCTGCGATAGGGAAGGAGGGAGATATTGAATCTCGCTAGAGATTCAAACAAAAAGGATTAACCCTCGGGTTCGAATCCCGTTATATTATATTTCCAGAAAATAAATGGCGGAGAGGGAGGGTTTAGGGGAAGCTCACACAGAGCGGATCATAAGCACACGCACCCACCCCGGAGGAACGTAAAAAAACGATTTCAGAGTATCGTTTTTTTACCAATGGATTCTCCCTTCACCACCCTGCATAAAATAAAAGACCCCCAAGAAACCTTGGGGGTCTTTTATTTTATTTACTGGCGGAGAGGGAGGGATTCGAACCCTCGGTACAGATTTAAGTCCGTACAACTTCTTAGCAGGAAGCCGCTTTCAGCCACTCAGCCACCTCTCCAAAGAAAATTAGAAAATCACTATATAAAGTGTATTTCTGCCTTTCAAACTTAAAAAATAATAGCAGATAGTTCGGGTATAATGCCATCATGGTAGAAATAAAGCTCACAGACGACCAAGAAATGTTTCGCAAAATGATTAGCGACATTGCGAAGAAAGAATTTTCAGAACGTGCAAAAGAAATAGATAAAACTCATCGTTTCCCTCATGAAAATGTCGAAATCCTTAGAGACTGCGGCTTTATGGGACTCACTATACCTGAAGAATGGGGCGGAGCGGGCATGGACTATACCTGCTACTCTATAGCCGTCGAGGAGATATCTAAGATTTGTGCTAGCACTGGGACTATCTTCTCTGCACATTTATCACTCTGTACCGTTCCTATAGAGCATTTCGGCAATGATGAACAAAAAGAGAAATTTTTAAGACCTTTAGCGACGGGGGTAAAACTAGGAGCCTTCGCCCTGTCTGAACCAGGTAATGGCTCTGATGCCGCAGGTATGCATACTCATGCTGTAGAGGATGGCGATTTTTACGTTTTAAATGGCTCTAAAGCTTGGATAACTAATGGTGCTGTAGCTGATACTTACCTTGTTTTAGCTCAGACTAATTATGAATTAAAGCATAAGGGTGTAACTGCCTTTATTATTGAAAAAGGTACTGAAGGTATGAGCTTTGGTAAACCTGAAGATAAATTAGGTATTAGGGCTAGCTCTACGACGCAGATTCACTTTGATAACTGTAAGGTTTCTAAGTCACAGATTTTAGGGAAAATCGGTGATGGCTTTAAGATAGCGATGATGACTTTAGATGTAGGTAGAATCGGTATGGCCTCACAGGCTATCGGTATAGCTAAAGCGGCTTTCGAAGATTCTATTAAATATGCTCAGCAGCGTGAAGCTTTTGGGCAGAAAATCTCTGAATTTCAGGCTATACAATTTAAGCTAGCAGACATGATGGTAGATATAGAAGCAGCTCGCCTGCTCACTTATCAAGCGATTTCCAAGCATGATAGAGGTGAAAAATTCACTCGTGAATCAGCAAGTGCAAAACTTTTTGCTTCAGAGACCGCAATGAAGCATACAGTCGAGGCTGTTCAAATCCATGGCGGTTACGGTTATACTACAGAATATAATGTTGAACGCTATATGCGTGACGCTAAAATCACTGAAATCTATGAAGGAACTTCAGAGATACAGCGCATCGTTATAGCGAAGGAACTGCTCAAAGAATATGGTTTATAACGCGCCAGCTGATACTAATACTGCAAAGCCTCATGGAATTATTTACAATTCAGAAAAAAGTATAGGTGGCATCCACTATTACAGCCCTGATGAATTCGAAGCTCAGGATAAAACTAATAAAAAAGTTCGCTTTAGTGTAGAAAAAAATAAAAATTCTAAAACTGAAACCCCTGTTTTAATAATAGATTCTGATCCATTAAAGCCCGAGAGCACTTTATCGAAATACGGCAAGAAGGAAGAAGAAGCCCCTAAGTCTTGGCGAGAACTTAGAGAGGAAAAGAAACAGAAGGAACGCTTACTTAAAGAGCAGAAAGCCTTAGAAAAAGAACAAGAAAAAGACGAAATCGCTCAAGAAAAGAATGCTTATGTCGTAAATATCGCTGGCACTGAAGTTAATTTCATGGAGCAGAATATTCGTAAGCCTAATTTATCTTTGCAGGATAAAATCTGGCTAGATAAAGCACAGTATTATTTCATAAATGCTAAGGAAAATGGAATTAGAGTAGGCAGCGCACCTGGATACACCACCTATGAAGCACTTGAAGCCCTCTGGGCGACAGCTATGCAGTACAATATAAACCCAAAACGCTTTCTAGTGCAGCTTTATACTGAATCTCGTTTTGATCCCAAGACGGTTGGGCAAGCTGGGGAAAGAGGTATAGGTCAATTTAAAGAATCTACGGCTAAATCAATGGGCTTTAACTGGGAGTTAATTAAAGGTGGCGATGCAACTTACCCATATCAAGCCATGGCTGCTGCGCGTTATGTGCAGATGGTAGGTGAATCTGCCTATAACAGTGTCGGACCGGTTGGGCACAGATATTCTTCTAAAATAAATCGTCGTTTACAACAGATTAACGATACAGAAATTCCAAATAACCCAAGTTAACTACCAGTATACTCGGCAAGAATCACACAATGGGTTTAATTCTGATCAAGAATTTTGTCAAGCCACTCAAATTTACAGGGTTTAGATCTATTTCTATCTATGCAAGCACAGGTTATTTTCGCAGAAAGTATTAAATCTGCTTGAGAAAAATCTCTCATTTTTAACTTTTCAAGAATCTCTAAGTCCTTAAACCTAAATATCTTCTGGGCAAAAATATATCTTAAACGCCCTTCTCTAGAAAATTCTAGGTGAACAGTAAAATTATCACTAGGTAAAAGTGGTTTAATAAAATCCACTTCAGCTTTTGCGACCACTAGATCTAAGCCCATATCATGCGCCAGCTTGAAATCTATGCCATGACTCTGTAAAAATTCATGACGAGATTGTTCTAAATAATGAAAATAATTAGCATTATTTACTATCCCCTGAAGATCACATTCATAATCCCTTACTTTAAACTCACTTAAATGACTGATCTCTATCACCATGCTTAACCTCATCTTAAACTAATTCTGATACTTTGCTAACAGTTGTAATAGCTTTTAAATACTGCGACATAAATAAGCAGTGTTCTTTAGCTCCTATGACTGGGCGTGTTAAGGAGGTCGATTTCATGGATATAGACAATAAGCTTTATGGTGCTGTTGGCTTAGGCGTTAAAGTAGAGGATGAAGCAGATTCTGTTATTTCTAATTTCATCGCATCTAACTCAGTGTTAAAAACTGAAACTGGTGTAGTTGAGCTATTTAAGGAAATTCCTGTAGCTGATCAAATTAAGCAAAACAAAGTTAAGCATGAGTATTCTGTAAAATTATTTACAGAGGCTAAAGGTGAGTTAGTTGAAGATACCGCTTCAATTAAAGCTGAAAGCCCAAGTGTAATTTTAAGAAAGCATAGCATTCAGCAACAAATCCTAAATAATGCAATTGAAGTAGCCGATGATCTAGACATTGATGATGATCTAGATGTTGCTGATTCATTTGAAGCATCTTTTGGTGATTTAAGTGGCTTTGCTGCAGCTGAAGGTTTCTTTGATAATACTATTGATAAGAGCTTTGATTTTGGTGAAGATGAAAGAGCTATCAGTATAAACTCTGCGAAGGGTGATGACTTGACTGGAGTAAATTCTCTAGTGATAGATGATTTAACTAACGCAAGTAATCCATTCATGGCACTTAAGGGAATCAACAGACTCGGTTTCATTACCGAAGATTTGAAACAAATGCAAAATGATAGATTGCTCGGTAAAGTGTAATTAGATGTTTTCAGTAAAACAAGGGGATTTAGTTAGCCTCTAAGTAATGCTGTAGCACCTGATTTGATGAGTCTTTGAGCAAACAATCTGCCTAACTGAGGGGTCAGTTCAGAATCGAATATAGAAAGCCTGTCTTTTATGGTTTTAGTTCCGTCTAATGATGAAACTGAAAAATGAAAGCAGGTTTTTTTGTTTTCTAGTTCTGAATATATGCCGATAGGTACCTGGCAGCCTCCCTCTAATTCATTTAAAAAATTTCTCTCTATCTGTAAAATCATTTCCTGTTTAGGGTTTACTAAGGGTTCTATAAGTTTTTCTATATCCGTGCGAGATTCAAGAAATTCTATGGCTAAAGCTCCTTGAGCTACTGCGGGCATAATCTCTTTTGGGTTCAAGAATGCCGATATTCGAGGAGAAAAGCTTTCATCTACTGTCATAAGGCGCTTAATACCTGCGGCGGCTAGGACTATCGCATCCATAGCGTTATTTGGGTCATCTAATTTACGAAACCGCGTATTTAAATTTCCACGAATATCAATAAAATTTAATTTAGGATAATAACTTTTCAGGAGAGCGATACGTCTTAAACTGGAAGTCGCAACGACATTCAATTTCGCAATAAGCTGTGAAGTTAAATCATTATCATTATTTAAACTTTCTTGGGACTGCTCGCAATCTTCAATTTCTGCATTTACGGACACATATTCAGGATGATTTTGACTTAAACATATAACATCTCGTACATCCTCTCTCTCTAAAATCGAACTAATTTTAAGCCCGTCTGGGAGCTTGGTTGGCATATCCTTCATGCTGTGAACAGCTATGTCTACAGTCGCTTCAAGTAATTCATGTTCTAGTTCTTTAACGAAAAGCCCTTTATCACCAATCTTAGAGAGAGCTATATCAAGAATCTTATCTCCTTGAGTTTTAATTTTTATAATCTCACAGTGAAGATTTGGATAGATTTCCTCTAGCCTAGTTTTAACCATCTGGCTCTGTAACAGTGCAAGCTGACTATCCCTAGAGCCAATTTTAATAAGCTGGGGCATGCTAAAATTTTAGCCTAGAAATGACTCTTAAAGTTTTAGTTACAGATAAACTTGATAGCTCAGGTTTAGATATTTTAAAATCCAGCTGTGAGCTAGATTATAAGCCGGGTACTACTCATGAAGAATTGAAATCCTGCATTAAGAATTATGATGCTCTGCTAATCAGGTCAGAGACTAGAGTCACTAAAGAAATTTTAGAACATGCCGTGAATTTGAAAATAATCGGCAGAGCTGGTGTCGGTGTAGATAATATAGATATTCCTTCTGCGACTGAAAAAGGCGTTATTGTAGTTAATTCCCCTGAAGGTAATACCGTATCAGCAGCAGAGCATACCATCGCTTTGTTAATGGCTTTAATGCGCAAAATCGCTCCAGCAGATGCTTCCGTTAAACAGAAAAAATGGGAAAGATCTAAATTCGTTGGCAACGAACTTAATTCTCGTGTTCTTGGCATTATTGGACTCGGTAAAATCGGGCAGCGCGTCGGAAAAGTTGCTTTAGCACTTGGGATGAAGGTCCTAGGTTATGATCCCTATGTTTCTAAAGAAAAGGCTGAGGATCTAGGTTTCACTAAAATGGAATTAAACGATATTTATAAACATGCAGATGTAATAACCCTTCATGTTCCTAAAACTCCTGAAACACAGAATATGATTAATAGTCAGACGATAGAAACCATGAAAGATGGTGTCTTTATCGTTAACTGCGCGCGCGGCGGCTTAATTAATGAAGCTGATTTAGCAGCAGCTATTCACTCTGGTAAAGTCGGTGGTGCTGCGATTGATGTATTCGTAGAAGAACCTTTAAAAGAATCGCCTTTACAAGACTGTGGCGACAAAGTAGTCCTTACTCCACATCTTGGTGCTAGCACTAAAGAAGCACAGATAAATGTAGCTCTAGATGTCGCTGAGCAAATCAGAGACGTACTCTCTGGCGGCGTAGCTAGATCTGCGGTTAATTTACCTGGTCTCAAGCCTGAGCTTTTAAAAGCTATTAAGCACTACTTACCTTTAGCTGAGCATATGGGAGCAGTGATAGCTCAATTATCTTCGGGCTGTATTAAACAGATCGAAATAGAAGCATTAGGGCAGCTCGCTGATAAAAATATCGAAGGTCTTAAACTTGCGATTTTAAAAGGTATTCTTTCACAGAATGTTGACGGGGTCAGCTTTGTTAACGCACCTATGATCGCAAAAGATCGCGGCATAAAGGTTTCAGAGATGAAATCGGATGATTCTGGGGCTTACATCGATAAACTTCGCATCACTTTACAGACAGAAACTGGCTTGAAAGCTATAGCTGGAACGGTTCTCCAAGGGAATATGCCTACTATTATTGAAATAGATTCATTCCCAGTGAATATTAGACCTGATTCTCACTCTATAGTTACCTTTCATAAAGATGAACCAGGGAAAGTTGCTCAAATATCAAAAATACTTTGGGATGCGAATATTAACATCAGCTCTTTAAATCTTGGTCGTAAAGATGATACAGCATCTGCCGTTATGGTCATTAATGTCGATTCTGAAATCTCTAATGATCTTCTGAAAGCAGTTAGTGAAATTCAAGGCATCAATACTGCTAAATATGTTCGTTTAAAAGGAATCTAAGGCTTTTGTCTGAGGAGATTTTAAAAAGAATTACTAATTTTGCAACTCGTAAAGAGTTAGAAGGTCATCTAGTAACCGAGCTTCTTGCAGATATCGCTCAACCCGGACTTCTGCTTCTGCCAGTAGGAGCGACTTATGAAGAAGTTATTTACAGTAAGCTTAATGAAGAACTCTACGCTAAAGATGATTTAATTCACCCTAAACTCTTTGTTTCACACTTAGATGAAATAATCTTAGAGACTTCAGAGCTAGAGGAAGAAGAAAAAAATTCTAGTCTTATAAAAAAGCCCACACTATTTTCAGAGATCTTGAAAAACAGCTTACCGAATCTAATAGATAAGCTAGGTGAGAGATTTTATTCGATAAACACTGATCATCCAGAAGATTTCGAGAGATTTATTCACCAGCGCGGTGGAGCCCGAGTTATATATCTTGGGCTAGGAGCAGATCCTAGCACTGCACATATAGCCTTTATTGGAGAAGACTATATTAATAGAGAAATTAGCACAGTAGAACTCGCTGAATTAAGTTCAAGCAAGCTAGGAGTCAAACAAGCTGTTACTATTGGCACTGACGTATTTAATACCCCTAGCTTAACTAAAATAGTAATAACCATCATAGGTGAAGAAAAAACTGAAGCTTTTAAAGCTGCGATGGAGAATCCCGATACAGGATTAGGTTATCTACTAAGTAATCATTTAGAAAATTTACATATATTTTGTGATCATCTCTTTGCTCAAGGATTAAAAAAGCTTGGAACCATGCCTTAGAGAGGCGGGCGAAAACGCAGAAAATGGAGCTCAGCAGCGGTCTCTTAGATAGAAAGGACTTTTACGAAAACCCTCTCTGAGCCTGGCGTATTAGAAGCTACCTCAAACTCTAAAATATTACTTTTAGAAGGGTCATAAGCACCCTGAATGAATTTAAAAGTAGCTGGGAAGCTAGGAATAAAATTACCGTTCATGAGTAAAATCACTCTGTGACCCTGTTTTAAATTGCTTGCAGTAAAGTTAGCGTTAGAGGTAAGTGTTTTTAGAAACACACTGTGAAAAGCATCAAAACTTAAATCATTAGAACCTAAAGACTGGTTTACAGAGCTATAACTAAGAGCATAATTATCAATCAACTGCTTCATTGCTCGTCCCTGATTTGCACTTAAAGCTTTATCAATATTAGTCGAAGTGAAATTATTAACTATATCGGCAGTCTTAGAAATACGATTATTCAGTTCTGTAAGTAAATTATTAACTTCAGAAATTTCATAATTAGGTAATACTGCATTCGAGAATAATCCTGTAGTAAATTTACTAGCATCTACCCCAGAGATATCTAAGCCCGTAACACTATTATTAGTAATATCCTCTGGAAGTATAGTTTCATTAACGACTTTAGCGGTAGTTACAGTGCCAACTCCTAAATTAATCTCAGCAAGAGTGAGGAGAGTACCATTTTTATTCGGCAAATTAAGATTAGAATCAGCTTGTGATCTAAATATTACATTATCAGCACCTTGAAGAAATAATGACTTACTTGGAATAACGTTCCTGAGTCTAAAAGCACCTAAGTTAGTAGGTAATCGAGCTGCATTTAAAAGGCCGCTATTAAGGTTAGTCGCATTGGTATAAAAAGCTGCTGGCTGCCCAGCAAGTTTATCCGTGTCTGGAATAGTCGCGACGAAAGCTGGAGGAACTGGAGGAAGAGTCGGAGTAATAGTAGCTGTAAGAGGGTCTCTAACTACGAAATATCTAATTCCATTTAGGGTGAAATATAATTCTGTTCCATCAAACTCAAAAGAACCGTTTACTAGTGGACTCACTAAGGCTTGGGAAGCTAAATTCAGGGGAGCCAGTCCAGCCGTGGTTTTTATATCTAATCTAGCTTGAGGATCATCATTTATGATACCTATATTTCCAGCATTATCTAAACTAATAACAGGAAAATTACTATCAAAACCAATCTCCAATTGGCTATTCGCTTCATCCATGTCAAGAATAGCTCTTTCACCACTTTCTAAAAGATTCACAACTTCAACATTAAGAACTTCAACAAAATTATTTAAACTAGAATTCGGTACTGGTGCACCACCCGTATTCAAAGCACCATTTTTTACTACATTTTTAATCTTTCTACGACCAAAAGAACTAACCAAAGGAACTTCTACGGTATAAGTACTATCGGTATTTTTCACGACATAAGTATCTCTAGCTTTTTGATCTCTATTCGTTTCAAAAAAAACTTTATTAAAAAACAATCGCTGAATATTACAATCAGTAATAGTCGAATCAGGACAAGAAAAATCAATAGAAGCATTTTTATTTAAATTATTTTTAGCGACGAAAAATCCAGAACCTGTAATATTTAATCTAAAAGTAGTTAAAAGCTGACCTGCACTGTTATGTAAGCCTACATAAAGCTGCTTATTGCCTTGAAAAGGTCTAACTTTAATGCCTGTCTTTAAAGTTTTTTCTTTAAATCTCTGCTTGGGGAACAGTACGTTCGTAACAGAAAGAACATTGTTCAGACCATTTACTTGCTCATAAGCTATAAGCTTAAAAGTCTTAGAAAAATTAGTATCTACGTCTACATCTCTTGCATCAAGCTGCAAGTTAATAGTCTCACTTTCACGTGAATAATCTTTAATAGTATCCTTATCCTCGACAGATAAAGAAAGATTACAGTTACCACTAATACAAGATGTTTCTATAAAATCTGCTGAACAAGGCTGTGTGTTAAGTAAAAATACCGAACAAAAATAAAAAATAGCTAATATCTGGAACAAACTCTTCAAGGCAGATTTCCGAGTCAACATAATATTATGTATAACACTTAGTACCGTGAAAAATAAACACTAATTTCTTAACTTTAAAGTATTTCTTTAGAAAATTAATAAAACTTTGGAACTTTTAAAGCCTCTGAATCAACTACTTCGCTTAATTACAAAATCTGCAAGCTCGACTAAAGAATTTTTATATTTAGACTCTGGTAAAAAACTTAACCCTTTAACTGCTTCCTTAACATATTCGATAGCTTTTTCATAACTTCTCTCGATACCAGCAGTCTCCTCAATGATACGAATAGAATCATCTATGGTCTTCTGAATCTTCAGATTATCCTTTTCACTCGGTATTTGCTGAATACGCTCTTTCATATAGGCACACTTATCGGGATTAACCTGCTTGAGATTTTCAAAAGCAAAAAGTAAAGGCAGATTAATTTGTCCTTCGCGAATATCTGCACCAGCAGGCTTTCCTAATGATTCTTCATCTGAAGTGAAATCTAAAATATCGTCAATAATCTGAAAAGCCATACCTATAAACTTTCCATAATTAGCAATAGCTTTTTTCTCTGCATCCGTCAAAGGAAACAACTCCGTTAAAGCGAAGGTACAAGCTTCAAACAGAGAAGCAGTCTTATTATAGGTTTTTAAATAATAATAATCAAAACTGATATCAGCATTATATTTCTGTTCTACTTGTCTAATTTCTCCAGAACAGAGATTTTCTAAAACAGAGGCAAAAATCTCAACGACCTTATTAATATCTATTCTAGCGAGGTTCACTGCCGCCCTAGCGAACATAAAATCACCACTGATGACAGTAATGGCATTGCTCCATTTACTATTAGTCGTAGGAGCACCACGCCTCACTAAGGAATTATCGATAATATCATCATGCACAAGACTTGCTGTATGAATAAGTTCCGCAATTTCAGCAATAAGAAAAAGCTTAGCCTCGGCTTCAGGGTAAATCGCATTGCGGTTTTCAGCTAAAGCTCTAAACATCAGAAAACTTAAAGCGGGTCTTAGGCGCTTACCACCAGCAGAGAATATATTCTGCAAAATACTACAAAGCGAATAAGAATCAGGGCTAATCTGATTCATTAGCCTATCATTCAACTGCTCTATATCTTTTTCAATAGGGTTGAAAATACCCTCAAGAGTCTTCACTAATGCCCATAATATCACCTTTTACAGGTAATATTTAATCAAGAGTACCCTTAAATTCCTTATTAATGCAGAATCTAGATTTATACTACATGAAACAGGTTATCAATTTAGCAAAAGAGGTTGCTCTCGACTCTAAAGACATTCCGGTAGCTGCTCTTATTGTTGATGAAAATAATAAAATTATTGGGAAAGGCATAAATACTCGTGAAAAAGAATGTTCAGTAATCGGGCACGCTGAAATTAATGCTATAAAAGAAGCGAATAAGACTTTAGAATCGTGGAATTTATCCAGATGTCGCATTTATGTAAATTTAGAACCTTGTGCCATGTGTGCAGGAGCTATCTTACAAAGTCATCTCAGCGAAGTCATCTTCGCTGCCTATGACATAAAATCTGGTGCGCTTGGCTCACGTTACAATATTGTCACCAAAAACCTTATAGTAAGAGGTGGAGTAATGGAGATAGAAGCACAAGAAATTTTAGGAAATTTTTTTAAAAAGCTGAGAGAATGAAGTTTCGGGTCATGAAAAAAGTTCATATATTCTATAACCCCCTTAAACCAGAAGCCCAGCGAACAGCTACTGAGCTTAATGAAATTTTTAAACGAAATCATATAAACAGTAAATTTGCAGAAACCGAAAAGAGTTCAGAAGACTGGCTAGAAGTAGATAATGATACAGACATGCTGATAGTCCTTGGTGGTGATGGCACCTTTCTTAAGGCTGCCCCGCAAGTCTTATCGAGATCTATCCCTATTTTAGGGGTTAATTTTGGTCATCTCGGCTTCCTCTCTGAATTCGGTGATATGCCGATGCAGGAGCTTACCAATATTATTCTTAACGGTGATTATATTATCGAAGAACGTAGTACCCTATCTGCCTATATCGAAGATCTAAATGAATATTATTATGCGATTAACGATATTACTTTAAATCGCTCACACTACACGAATTTACTGCATACCGATATTTACATCGGAGACGATCTACTACATTCGCTCAGAGCAGATGGTTTAATTATTTCAACACCGACTGGATCTACTGCCTATGCTATCAGTGCAGGTGGAGCGGTTATGGACCCTAATATTAGTGCTTTTCAGATAGTACCGATAGCGCCTCATTCCCTAAACAGCAGACCACACGTGGTTTCAGATTCATCGATTATTAAACTAGAGAGCCAAGACTACATGAATTTCTTTTTACATGCAGATGGCAGAGATTTAGTAGAACTTAAAGCTAAATCTAGAGTCATCGTGAAAAAATCACCTTATAATCTAAAATTAGTCAAGCTGAATATCAAAGGAAGAAGCTTCTACAGCGTCTTAAGAGAAAAGCTACAATGGGGATCACTTGCTCAAGTTAAGGATTGAAAAGAGAGGAAAAGCACAGAAAATAGAGTTGTGCAGCGGTCTTAAAAAAAGGATAATAATAATTATGATTAAAACATATATCAAAGGTTTTATATTTGGCTTTGCAGTATTGTTTATTCTGCTTAAATTGTCAGAAAAACGCAATTCTAATTAAGGGGGGTGTAGCGGAACTCCAATTTCTGCGTTTTCGTCGTCCTCATGATCCTCATGCACGCCTAGTGCACTGCGGTCATTCTTCCTCCTCAGCCTTGAACTTGTTCGCTCAGCTACACCCCCATTGAGGACTATTACCGATCTCCAGTTCTCACATTAATAATTAAACTCTCTAAAGCCTTTATTAATAAGGAATTAGCCTTAGGAGCTCTAGTCATCAAAAAATTCTGAACACCCTGCTTTTCAGCGAGTTCTTTATATTCAATATTAATTTCATGTAAGGTCTCAATATGATCTCCCACAAAACTAATCGGAACTACTATAAGATTTTTTTCACCACGTTCTGCAAGCTCAATAATAGTATGTTCAGTATTAGGCTCTAACCACTTTACTGGTCCAACTTTACTCTGGTAGCTGATTTTATGCCTAATCATTTTCAATTTCTCGTGCTGCATAATTAACGCAACTGAAGCCTTAATCTGTTGTTCATAAGGATCTCCGCGTTCAACATATTTTTCAGGTAGTCCATGAGCTGAAAAAAGGATTAGAATATCTTCTCTTAAAGCTTTCTCCTCTGATTCTGCTTTATCTACAACAACCTCAGCAAGGAGCAAAGATAGCTTATCTAATATCCTCTGCTGCATTAGCTGAATATAATAAGGGTTATCAAACCAGCTTTCAATATAAGTTACTCTAAGATTATTCGTTAATCCTGCTTTATCAAAAAGATCCTTACACTCATAGAGACTAGAACCTGTCGTCGCTTCAGAATACTGTGGATATAAAGGAATTACTACTAAGTCTTTAATATCATCCTCTTCCATTACTGGGATTACATCACGCAAGAATGGTGGTGAATAACGCATAGCATAATAAACTTTAAAATCATTACCCAAAGTCTTTTTAAGACTTTTCTCTAAAGCCTTAGCTTGACATTCTGTTTCAAAACGAATTGGTGAACCGCCTCCAATTTCATCGTATAAAATTGAAACTTTGGGAGCTCTTCTTGATGAAATAAATCTAGCAAGAGTACTTTGAAACGGCTTTATAAAAGGTGGTAACTGAATAATAAAAGGGTCATTAAAAAGATTATAGAGAAAAGATTCTACATCTTTTAAAGTCTCTGGGCCTCCCATTTGTAAAAGTAGAACTGCTTTACCCATTTATAAAATCTTAGCCTAATTTGACTTGTGAATATATTTTCATTTATGCTTGTTTTTGCTATGGGGAAATCTGAAATTATAAAAGCAATGGAGGCCGTAGCCCTTAAAGCTAGTCAAATTCAGCTAGATTATTTTCTGAAATTCGACAAACTCAAGCCAGAAGAAAAAAGCTATCAAGATTACGTCACTATCGCAGATAAAGAATCTGAAGAAATGATTATTCAAGGACTACAAAAAGCATTTCCAGATTATGGTTTTATCGGTGAAGAGTCTGGGATTATTAATCCCGAAGCCAAAAAAAAGTTTATTATTGATCCACTAGATGGCACTATTAATTTTATGAAAGGGCTACCTTTTTTCTGCATCTCCATTGCTTTAGCAGATTTTAATGAAAGAGCAGAGCTTGAAGATATAGATCAGATAGAGGCAGGTTTAATCTATGCTCCATTTTTCAAAGAATTATTTTATGCAGAAAAAGGTGAGGGAGCCTTTTTTGGAGAACAATCAATAGAATATAATCCAGCTATAAATAAAATAGTCTGTAGCATTGGTAATAAAAACTTTAACCATGATTTACTTAAAGAAGATATTCGTCAAACAATTCAGAGCATTGCTCACAGGCGATTCTTTGGCGCAGCCGCACTAGAATTAGCTTATGTTGCAATACAGAGAATAGATACCTTTATGCACTGCTCACTTAATGTCTGGGATATGGCAGCTGCAGCAATAATATTAAAAGAAGCTGGTGCTAAAGTCGAAGATCTTGACGGGGGCACTGAAATTTTCAAGACAAGAAATATAATCGCCTATTAAGGGCGTGCAGCCGAACAAACAAGTTCAAGGCTGAGGATCGTGAGGATGGCAAAACGCAGAAAATGGAGTTCGGCTACACGCCCTAGTATTATAGGCTTGGCACTTGAGCTAAATAATCCGTCTGCCAAATATTTCTCTGTTTTTCGACACTCAAATTACCGCCTGAAATCATGACTAGTACAGTCTTTTTGCCTTTTTCACCTTTAAGCCATTTAACAGCACTCGCCATCGCTAAAGCAGAACACGGCTCTATAGTTGCTTTCAATAAATGAGTTAACCACTGTGTCCAATAAATAATCTCTTCTTCAGAAGATGTAATTAAACCTTCGCACTGCTTAAGATGTGCAAAAGTTCGCGATGAAAGCTTTAAAGCCTGCACGCCATCAGCAATCGTTTGAGGACTATCCTCAAAAGCATAAATCACTCCTTGTTGTAAAGATCTTTCAGCATCATTAGCATTCTCAGGCTCAGCTCCATAAACTTTAGAACTTGGTGAAACTAACTTTTTCGCTAAATAAGTACCTGAAATTAAGCCACCACCACCAACTGGGACAAAAATCGCATGTGGCTTTCTTACCATATCTTCCAATGCCTCATAGGCAGCGGTTCCTTGACCCGCTATCACAGCTTCATGATCATAGGGATGCACCAGGTAAGCACCATTTTCAGCATAGCTATAAGCTGCTTCTTCAGCTTCTTTGCGCGTATCACAGAGAATTACATTAGCTCCATAATTTTTAGCAGATTGAATCTTAATCTCAGAAGCATTTTTAGACATTAATACATTAGTTTTAATACCAAGCTTACAAGCCGCAAAAGCTAAAGCCTGAGCATGGTTACCTGAGCTGAAAGTCACCACTTCTTTAGGCAACATTTTAGTTTCCTTTAAAGTTAAAATCGTATTCATCGCTCCCCTAGCTTTAAAAGAACCCGTTTTTTGGAAGCACTCCATTTTAAAATGGATATCATGCCCTAAAAACCTATTTAGTTGAGTAGAAGTAAATACTGGAGTCCTGTGTACCTGATTTCCTAATCTCTCAGAAGCTTTCTTAACTAAGTCAGCCTTAAGAATTAACTCTTTTTCACTTGCAGTAAGATCATTTAAAGTATCAAACATATAAAATCCTAATTTATTTCAAATACAGCATCTACTTCAACCGCAGAATTTAAAGGTAAACTAGAGACCGAAACTGCCACCCTTGTATGCTTACCAGCATCGCCAAATACTTCTAAAATCAAATCAGAGGCACCGTTAGCTACACTAGGCTGTTCTATAAAATTATCAACAGAATTCACAAAAACATTTAATCTTAGACAAGATTTAACTCGATCCAGATCATTATCACAAGCCTCTTTTAAATGATAAATAATATTCAAAGCACAAATCCTAGCCGCTTTCTTGGCCTCATCTACTGAAAATTCTCTACCAACTTTCCCAGTAAACTGCATCTCACCATTCCATCTGCAGATTTGACCTGAGATATAGACTAGATTTCCAGATTTAACGAAAGGTACGTAATTAGCAGCAGCAGAAGAATTATTAGGTAAGGATATTTTTAATTCTTCTAAGCGAGATTCAATAATTGGCATATTAATATATTTTACTCTATCGTGATATTCGCGTGTCGCAAAGGACGACGAAAACGCAGAAATTGGAGTTCGGCTACAGTGCCATAATATGCTTGCCTAATACAAGTATACTTGGGCTAACAAAATTTTCCTTTAAAGCTAGCTCTGGAATCTCTTTCACAGTTGAATATATAACTTTCTCTTTATCTAAAGTACCAGACTGTATGAGGATTGCAGGCATTAAATTTATTCGAGATAAATTCTCTTGTAAACCATTCATTAATAAACCTTCTCTAATCTGTGCAAGCTTATATAAACCCATATAAACTAGCAGGGTACCACCAGTCATTAAAAAAGCAGACCACGATTGAAACTTTTCATCACTTAGCTCATGTGCACTGACTATCATAACTGCATCACTTTTTTTCCTCAGAGTCAGAGGGATACCAAGCGAGACTGGCACCGACAATCCACTTGTAAGACCAGGTACTATCTCCACCTGATATCCAGCATCTTTAGCTAACTGCATTTCCTCTACACCACGAGCAAATATAAAAGGATCTCCCCCTTTTAGACGTGCAACTTGCTTTCCCCGAGAGAGTTTCTCTAGAATCAAAGCATTAATATCATCTTGAGTTATATGCTTTTCCGAACATTTTTTGCCGACATAAATCAGCTCAGTCTCTTTCTCTGATAGCCTTACTGTACATTTTTCAGTGATCTTAGATTGAAAAAAAACATTTCCAGAAGCTTGCTTGAACAGATAATCTAAAATTTCAGTACTAACTAAATTATCGTAGAGAACTGTGTCCACTGCATTTAATAAGTTAATTGCTTTTAGCGTAAGTAACTCTGGGTCACCCGGCCCTGCACCGATAAGAAATAATTTTGCTCTTCTTTCTTCTGTCATGTAAGCAGTTTTATCACCAAGCTTAAATATTCTTTTCTTTTTTACGCTCTAAAGAGGCTTTAATCCTAGCATTGCGTAAATTTTTAAAAGCTCTTTTTGTAAACCAGTTTATTAATTTTGAACGCCGAGGGAAATCCTCTTCTGATACTATTTTCGCCTGTACCTGCAAGCGAAACTCATTTACTATCTCGACTACATCTTTATACCTTTGCTCAATGAGCATACTTAAATCTTCTCTGAGTTTACGTGCGACACTAGGAGCCTTTCCATTAGTACTAATAGCTACTTTAATAGAACCACTATTGATAATACTTGGGACATAAAAATCACAATAATCAGGCTGATCTACTGAATTAGCAAGTATCATCTGATCGCGACAGCGAGTGACTATCATATTATTAATCTCAGGATTATCAGTCGCAGCTATCACGATAAAAGCTCCGACTTCATCCCCATAGGCGTAATCTCTTTCTAAAAAATCTATTTTCCTAATATTCGGAAATTCACCACGACACTCACGAATCTCGTCTATGATCTTAGGGGAAATAACGGTAAGCTTGGCTTCAGAAGCTAAAAGTCCCTGTAATTTTTGTAAAGCAATTAAGCCTCCGCCTATAATCAAAACCTTTTTATTATCCAGTTTTAAGAAAATTGGGTAAAGTGGGTTAGACATTAAATCACAAATTCCCCGCCCTGCTCAACTTCATGATCCTGTACATGAAGTCCGCATTCTATTTTATCCTTACCAGCCCATCGACTATTTTTACGATCAGAGCCTATACTGGTACACGGCTTGCAGCCAATGCTCTCATAACCATTATCCAGTAATGGGTTATAGGGAACAGAGTTCTCGTGGATATACTTCCATATATCTGAGCGAGTCCATTTAATAAGAGGGTTAATCTTGCCTAATTTAAATTTTTTATCATACTCAAAAGCCAAAGCCTTGGCTCTATGCTCAGTTTGCTCACGTCTAATAGAGGTGATCCAAGCAAGCTTACCATCAAGCAATCCCTGAAGCGGAGCTAATTTGCGCATAAAGCAGCATTGGTCTGGATCACGCTCATAGAGCCTTTCACCATATTTTAAATCTTGCTCTAAGACACTAAGAGCAGGATGGTGCATTAAAATCTCAAAATTATATTTTTCTTCTAATCTATCTTTCAGCTCTAGAGTTTCTTGAAATTGATAACCAGTGTCTAGATTAGCGATAGTGAAAGACTTAGCTTCTATAAGCTGATTCTTAACCAAAGTATGCAGCATAGCCATAATGACACAGCCCTCTGGACCAAAGGCTGTCAGGAAAAGTATTTGACCATGCTTAGATAATTCATTTAAAGAATATTCTAAAACTTTTATCGCAGAAGAATCCTCGAACTGATTTCCTAAGGAGTTCCAATCAATAGCTTCGTTAGGCATTTAGCTCCTGCTGTATTTTCTCTATCCCAAGCCTATCTATAAAATGCCTGAACTCTTCACCATTAGTGCGGTTTCTTTTATAGAAATTAAAAAGATTTTTTAAAGTCAAATGAATTTCTTTATGTAAGAACCTTCCATCAAGCGGCTTACCGAACTGTGCTTCATCAGCCAATCTACCACCAAGAAATATGCGAAAGGCATCTTGCATTTCACCACTCAGCTCATCTTTAACCTTACAACCCACTAAACCTATGTCAGCAATTGAATATTGAGCACAATTATTTGGGCAGCCCGTTACTGAAATCATTAGTTCTTCTCTAAAGTCTGGGAATTCTGCGTCTAAATAATTAAACAGTTCTTTAGCACGCGCCTTAGTCTCTACTATCGCTAAATTACAGAACTCAGTTCCAGTGCAAGCCACACCCAGCTTAGTGAAAGCAGAGTACTCTACCTTCAAGCCATATTCCACAGCTTTTTTTAGGCAGTCTTCTAGCTTGGATTCTGGAACATTGACTAGAATTAAATTCTGTTTATTCGTAGTTCTAACTTCATTAGTTAAAGAAAACTCTTCAGCTAATTTCGCTACATTATCTAGGTCTGGTAGATAAGTACGTCCACTAACGAAAGCTATTCCTACAGCATAATTACCATTTTTCAGCTTAGTAATGCCAAGATGATCTCCATGACTTTCTTTTGGGCTAGGAAAATATTCTTCAGCCCCCGTCACCATAATTCTTAACAGAGAAACTCTTTCCAGCTCATATCCTAAAACTTTCTCCGTCTCTTCTAAAAACTTTTCTACACCCCAGTCTTCGACTAAGAATTTAATGCGAGCCTTATGCCTTTTATCTCTAAAGCCGTTATCTCGATAAACTGTGGTCACAGCCGTAATTACATCTTTAGCCTGCTCTCTATTAATAAAAACAGGGAAATTTTTAGCGATGATAGGCTTAGTACTTAGACCACCACCGACTTTTAGCGCAAAACCTTTTTGATTAGTTTCAGGATGATGCACAGCGACTAAAGAAACACAGTTAATATCTGGCTGCGAGCACCAGTGAGAGCAACCTGTTACCGACATTTTATACTTACGTGGCAGATTAGAAAAATCACGATTTCTTGTCATAAAGCCATCTATTTCTAAAAGCTCTTTGCTGGCATCAAAGATTTCATCCTCAATTAAACCAGCTAATGGACAGCCTGTAACATTACGAGTAACATCGCCGCAGCCTCCCACTACGTCCATTTGGACATCCTGTAATTCTGAAACTATAACGGGTATATCTTCGATCCTTAACCAGTGCATTTGCACTGCCTGCCTAGTCGTAATATCTATAACTCCCCGAGCATAACGCTTACCTAAATCTGAAAGCTTGTATATCTGCTTACTAGTAAGCTGCCCACCTGGCACTTTAATACGCATCATAAAGAAACCTTCTTCTTTAGGTTTCTGTGCGTAAATTCCATACCATTTAAATAATGGAACCAATTCTTGGTCTACGGCAGAAAATCCTGTTTTAGAAGCCTCTAATATATGGTCCCAGACATCTAAGCCATCCACTCGCTGTTTTAAACTTTCTATATCTCCAGCCATGGGTTTATTATAGCTTTTCGTAATTAAAATTAATCGGAATCATCCCTTGACGGACACTGCATCATTCGTGAAGTATAATTAAAAGACCAGAGCTTTTTGTTAAGGGGATTTGAGGAATTATTATGAACAGAGAAGAAGTAACTAATAATATAAAAGTCCCGAACAAGGATCTAGAAATACTACGAGAAAATTTTCCTCATTGCTTTGATAAACATGGAAATTTTCAGCTGGAGAAATTCAAAACCATTTTAAGTGAGAAGGAAATAAATTTTTCTAATGAAAGCTACAGCTTAGACTGGCTCGGGAAATCATACGCTAGGCTTTTAGCTAGTGAGCCTGCTAACACTTTATTAAAAGCAGATGAGAAGCATAATGCTAAACCAGAGAACATAAACTCCGAAAATCTACTCATAAAAGGCGATAACTTAGAGGTGCTAAAACACTTATCTAATGCCTATCATGAAAAAATTAAAATGATTTACATTGATCCTCCATATAATACGGGGAGTGATGACTTCGTCTATGAAGATGACAGAAAGTTTACACTGAGAGAGTTGCAACAACTTATTGGAGTTGATGAAGAAAAAGCGAAGCGAATTTTAGAGTTTACGAGATCGAAAAGCAATAGCCATTCTGCGTGGCTGACATTTATGTATCCACGCCTTTATCTCGCTAAGCGATTACTGAGAGAGGATGGGGCTATTTTCATTTCTATTGATGATAATGAAGTTGCACAGTTGAAACTCTTAATGGATGAGGTTTTTGGAGAGGAGAATTTTGAGGGGCACATACATTGGCGGAGAAGGCATAATCAGCCAAACGATAAAACAAAAATGATTGGCTTAGTTGCTGAACACATTGTTTCGTATTCTAAAAACAAGGAAATATTTAAAAAATCAGGTACAGGGAAGATAGACCTCACGGGAGATTTTGCAAATCCTGACAATGACGATAGAGGGGATTGGGCATCAAAGCCTTGGAAAGTTGGTTCAGACCAATCAGGTAGTAGGTATGTTATTGAAAATCCTAAAAATAAGAAAAGATATGATGAAGAGTGGATGGGTGAAGAAACTACTTATTTATCTTTGTTAAAAGATAATCGAATTATTTTCCCCCGAAATGGAGATGGATTACCTAGAAAAAAATATTTTCGCTTTGAAAGAGAAGAAGAAGGCCAATGTGCAACAAATTGGTGGAATCATGACCTCTTTGGAAATAATCAAGGCGCTAATGATGATATGGCTTCACTCTTCGGTGTTAAAAATGTGTTTAGCAATCCAAAGCCTGTTGAACTAATAAGAGGCCTTTTACAAATATCCAACTCAAAAAATAATGACATAATCCTAGACTTCTTCGCAGGCTCTGGAACTACGGGACATGCTGTGATGAAACTCAATGCCGAAGATGGTGCTAATCGAAAATATATTATGGTGCAGATAGCTGAACCCATAGATTCGAAAAAGAATAAAACAGCTTATGATTTTGTTGCAGATGAATTAAAAGCAGAACCTACTATCTTTGAAATTACTAAAGAAAGGCTTCGTAGAGCTGCTCGTAAAATAAAAGAAAAAAATTCTAAGCATGATTTAGGTTTTAAAATTTTTGAGACCATGCCTATCTGGGAAGATTATGAGTTCCATGCAGAACGCTTCGAGAACACTCAGACCTTGTTTGATGTCGGTAAGCTAACTATAGAAGACACTGGAGCATTAATCACCACATGGAAAACTTATGATGGCATGCCCTTAAGTAAAGAACTAGAAGCCCTAGACTTAGATACTTATACTGCTCATTATGGTCATAATAAATTATATTTAATGAATAAAGGCTTTTCTACAGTGCATTTAAAAAGTTTGTTAGAGAGGATTGATACGGATAAAAATTTCAACCCTACTTCTATAATTGCATTTGGGCATCATTTTGAAAGCAAGAGCTTACGTGAACTTACTGAAAATATAAAGTCTTATGCAAATAAAAAGAATATTGATATAGAATTCACTGTAAGGTACTAATAGAGATGAAGGGATTTAATTTCGAGAAGAACCTAAGCCATCAATCACAGGCAGTTAAAAGCACAGTTAAGGTGTTTGAAAACATGCAAATAGAACAGGCTTCTGGAGTAAATCAAAACTATATTAATCCAGAGTTTGATTTCATGAGCAGCATGGAATACGCACGGAATATCGAACAAATTCAACAAAGTAACGGAATTACTGAAATATTGAGATTTAACAGTAATATTCTCGACATAATGATGGAAACAGGTACAGGAAAGACTTACACTTATACCAAAACCATTTTTGAACTTAATAAACACTATGGCATTTTTAAATTTATTATAGTGGTCCCGACTCTTTCTATTAAAGCAGGAACGCTTGACTTTCTAAAATCAGCTAGTTGCAGAGAGCATTTCAGAGAACAATATAACAAAACACTTAATCTGCACGTCGTTGAGAGTCAAAAAAATAATAAACGTAAAAAAAAAGCTTACATGCCCTCTGCTATAACGAATTTTGTACAAGCAGGTAGTTTCGAGAAAAATAGTATTCAGGTGATGCTTATTAATACAGGCATGATAAATTCCGAAACAATGCAAACAAGCTTTCACAAAAGCCTTTTGGACAAGCATACAGTCCCTTTTGATGCAATTAAGTCCACGCTGCCTTTTATAATTATTGATGAGCCTCATAAATTTGCGAAGGAGAATAAGACTTGGGCAAATATCAAAAAAATGCAAGCTCAGTTTATTCTGCGTTATGGAGCGACTTTCAATGGTTATGAAAATTTGGTCTATAACCTAACTGCAATTGATTCCTTTAATAAAAACTTAGTGAAAGGTGTAATTGGGCACATAACTGAATTTGAGAATGGTAAAAACTCTATCGTAAAATTTATCGACTCAGACGGCACAGAAGCCAGCTTTGAATTAACAGAAAACAATAAACATAAGACTATAAAACTTACTAAACAAGAAAGCCTTGCGAAAGTCCATCCAGAAATGACTAATTTAATAGTCGAGAATCTGAATAAAAGTACAGTTGTCTTATCAAATGGTATTGAGATGAAGAAAGGGGATAAACTAAATCCATTTTCTTACGCTGAAACACTCCAAGAAACGATGATTAAAAAAGCCATCAAACATCATTTTGAAATAGAGAAGAAGCTACTTACTAGAGATGTAAAGGTAAAACCTATCACATTGTTCTTCATTGATAATATTGATGAATACAGGAGTAAAGAAGGCTATATCAGAAAGACTCTCGAAGAGTGTATCAGGATTGAAATACAAGAGCTACTAAAAATAGAGGGTGATACTTTTTACAAAGCTTATCTAAAGAAGACTTTACTTGATCTACCTGGAACACACGCAGGTTATTTCTCTAAAGATAACCTAGAAAAAGATGAATCTATCGAGAAAGAGTTAAACGAAATATTACATGATAAACAGGCCTTGCTTGATCTACAGAATATTAGGCGTTTTATTTTCTCGAAATGGACTCTACGTGAAGGATGGGACAATCCCAATGTATTTCAGATTTGTAAGCTACGGAGCAGTGGAAGCGAAATATCTAAGCTACAAGAAGTTGGGCGTGGACTGCGTTTACCAGTAAATGAATACGGCAATCGTGTTAAGGACGAACAATTCTACCTAAATTATTTTGTAGATTTTACGGAAAGTGATTTCATAGATAAACTCGTAAACGAAATTAATCAAAAATCTGGAGCCATTTCGATTAACGAAGTCCCCGAAAAGCTTTCTGAGCCAATAATTAAGCGGATTTGTGAAGTTTATAAAACCTCTGAGGATAAGCTTTTAGAATTGCTTGACTCAAATAATGTAATCACACGCAGCAATTCATTCAAGACAAATGGCTTTGATTTTATTAAAGACAGATACCCATTGATTTTCAACGATATCAGCCCAAATAAAATTATTAAAGCATCTGAGCCTAAAAAGAAAATCGCAGTAAGGGTCGAAAAGTATCAAGAGCTAAAAGATCTCTGGGAAAAATTAAATGAAAAAGTGATCTTGGAATACAAAATTGATCAGGAAGCCTGTTTCAAGAAACTTCTTACAGAGTTCTTAATAGAGCAGAAATATAGTTTTACATCTAGTGATGTCAGTACAAGAATTTCAAAAGTTGAGATTATAGACGACAGAGCTATAACAGAATACTCCGAGTCAGTTTACGGCACAGAGACCATGTCAATTTCCACGATGAAGTACAGTGATTTTCTCTTAGAACTAGCAAAAGCTTTAAGTATTAATATGAAGACATTGCATCAGGCATTCATTGATACCGATATAGATATAAACAGCTATTTAAGCCAAGGCACATTGCGGATCCTTAAAGAAAGATTTGATACTTATCTAATGGCGAATGCTATAGATAAGTTCAGCATAGAATATAAAAAAATCTCAAATAGTATTCACCCAACCAAGCTTACAGACAGCTCTGGGAATGTGCTTAAAGAAATTTCTTCTTCTGATGTCGGTATTCAGTTTTCAGGAGAGGGAGTTGCTAAGAACTACCTACTTGAAGAACTCTACTATGACTCCGACTTAGAAAAAATAAATATAAAAACTGAGATACAGGAAGTAATTATATTTACCAAGATTCCAAAAAATTCAATTAAAATTCCTGTTGCTGGCGGTAGAACTTATTCCCCAGATTTCGCTTACGTACTGAGATTTAAAGATGGTCAGCAAAAATTACATTTTATTGTAGAAGCAAAAAATGTAACTAGTGAGAATGAGCTTAGAGAAGAAGAAAAATCAAAAATTAGACACGCCGAAAAGTTTTTTGGAGACAGTGTAAAAATTAAGTTTAAAACTCAATTTAGCAATGACAAAATAGCTGATCTAATTAAAAAGTGTTACATGGATTAAATATTTAACTATTTTCTCGGCAGCATCACCATTTCCATAGAATAAAGAATGGAGCTGCGGGCGAACTTCTGCTTGACTATTATTCATCAAGCGAGAGATAAGACTCTCTATTGCAAGTTTAATACTTTTAGAATCAGGACTTAGTCTCTCACTTAGACCCTGCTCTAAATATTCCTCTCTCTCTGCCTCCTCACGCATAACAAGAGTATATTTACTTAGATAAGCGGCTTCCTCCTGAACACCACCACTATCAGTAATTATAAAAAATGCATTCTGCATCAACTGTATAAACCCACAGTAAGTGACCGATTCCAGCAAATGAAGCCCTGAGATATTCATAGATAATAGCTTTTCAGATAATTTTAAAAAATTCTCTCTTGCCTGCGGGTTAGTATGCAAACATACAACAAATTCGAGCATTTCTTGAGCATCTAGCGAAACTCCTATTTCCGCATTTGAGATTAACTCATTTTTAAAATTTCTTTCGCTTTTTTCTTTAAGAATTTGCAAAATACTCTTACAAAGTGCTTCCTGAAATCCATTATTAATATTCTCTCGTCTATGACTAGTGATTAAAATATATTTTTTATCTAGCTTAAATTCTTTCCTGGAACCCTGTTCAAGAATAGTAAAATTTTTAAATTCAAAATCCTTACTATTAATTATGCTTTGAGCTTTAAAAAGAGCATCTATGCCTGTATTCCCAGTATTAAATATATTATGGGCGTGTAGCGAAACTCCAATTTCTGCGTTTTCATCGTCCTCATGATCACCGCTCCTCTTTTCTCGAATAAGTCTCTGATAGACCTTTTCACTAGGACAAAAATGATAATCCGCAATTTGACTAATAACACGCCGAGACAGTTCTTCTGGAAATGGGCTTCTGGGGTTAACTGTTCTTAAACCAGCTTCTACATGAGCGACTCTAATATGATTATAAAAGGCTGCTAAAGCAGCCTGCACAGCACTTAGAGTATCTCCCTGCACTATAACTAAATCTGGTTTTTCTCTGCGAAACAAGAGATCTGCCTCAGTAAGAAGCTTTGCCGCTAACTCTGCAAGAGTATGTCCTTGATTCACTAGATTAAATTCATAATCTGGTCGTATACCCCAAAATTCCAGAAGATCACTGAGAATGAGTTTATTGTGCTGGTTGGTGTGTATCCACTTAACTTCATGGCACTGCTTTTGAAACTCCAGATATACGGGTGCTAGTTTTATATATTCAGGTCTAGTACCGACTATAATAAAAATTTTCATCGAAACTCCTAGTCTTATATAATACTAGTCAGTGGTTCAAGTTTCTTTAAATAAAATATCTAAAAAATATGATGAAAATTACATCATTAAAGACATCAGCCTAGAGTCTCAAGATAAAGAGTTTATAGTTTTAGTAGGACCTAGTGGTAGTGGTAAAAGTACGATTATTAGAATAATTGCAGGATTAGAAGGTGATTTTGAAGGTGAATTAAAATTCGCTGGGGAAACCGTAAATGACTTAGCTGCAAAAGATCGTAAGCTCAGCATGGTTTTTCAGAATTATGCACTTTATCCTCATAAAACAGTTTTTGAGAATATCGCCTTCCCTTTAGTAATTAAATCTGAGCCTAAAAATCTAATTAAAGAAAAAGTACATAAAGTAGCAGAGAAGCTTGATTTAATGAAATATCTAGAACGCAAACCTGGGCAGCTTTCTGGCGGGCAAAAGCAGAGGGTCGCCGTGGCGAGAGCGCTAATTAAAGAACCGCAGCTTTTTTTAATGGATGAACCCTTAAGTAATCTTGATGCGAAGTTAAGAACCTCTACCAGGCAGGAAATACGTAAGCTTTATCAGGAATTAAACAGTACTTTTATCTATGTAACTCATGATCAAATCGAGGCTATGAGCCTTGGCGATAGAATCGCCATACTACATGAAGGTAAGATACAGCAGTTTGATACTCCATCCAAGATATATCATGAACCCGCAAACACTTTTGTTGCGAGCTTTATCGGCTCCCCCCCGACTAATTTACTCGAACCAAATTTAACTCTATTTCAAGCTTTAAAAGAGGAACTGATCCCTAAACTCAATCGCGAAGATTTAATCATCGGTATTCGCCCAGAGTATTTATATTTAGCAGCAGAAATTGGAGATTGCGAGCAGTCCCTTGAAGGGCGTGTAGCCGAACAAACAAGTTCAAGGCTGAGGAGGACGAATGACCGGAGTGTACTAGGTGTACACGAGGATCATGAGGACAACGAAAACGCAGAAAATGGAGTTCCGCTACACGCCCTTGAGGCAGAATTAGTTAATGTTGAGAACTTAGGTGAGGAGATTCTAGTTTACGCACGGCTAAATGAAAATTCAGGCAAGCTAAATGGTAGTGAATACTTGATAGCTAAAATTAATAATGCAGAGTATATCGAATTACTTCAAGAAAAATTCAGCTCCTTAAGTCCTGAAAGTCCAGTCAAATTACAGCTATTCTTTGATCCTAAAACGATTTACCTTTTTGATAAGCGATCTAGCATGCGAATCAGTTAGAATATAAAGATTATGGCGATCGGCTCTGAAACATCAGGAAAAAAAATAGACCTTAACTTAAACCTAGCTGAACACTATGGCTTAGGTAGAGAAGCTCTAGAAAGAGATTTATTACCTTTCGCAAGCTCTGTAAGTATAGCTACTGGCGCACATACTGGGGATATCTTCCAAGCTAATCTTGCTTTAGAAGCTTGCCAAGCCTATCCTAATACGAGCATAGGAGCTTTAATCTCTTATCCTGACGTTATTGGTTTCGGCATTAGAAAAGTTCAGCTAACTAGAGAGGAGCTTAGAGCCACTATTTTGGCTCAATTAGGAGCTTTAGCAGCTTTAGCTAAACAGTTTAACTATGAATTAAATCATGTCAGGATTCATGGATACCTTTATCACCAAATGCTTACGAATTACTCTGTGGCAGAGACTGTCACTAAGACTATCCAAGACTTTAGTCAGTGGTTAATTATCGTCGCACCTTATAGTAAAGTCCTTAAAGAAGTTATATCGTGGGTTAATCTCAGAGTGAGTTATGAAGCTAGGGTAGATTTAAGATACGACAGTGAAGCACATCCCCTCGCTTATGAATATGATAAAGATGGGAATTTAGATATAAATGTAATCGCAGATAGAGCAAGAAAGCTTATCTATGATTCTAAAGTGGTTTCAGAAGAAGGCGTAGAGAATAAAATCCAGTTTGAAACTATACATTTGCCAAGTTCCCCTAAAAATGCTCTAGAGATAGCTAAATTACTTAAGGGCATGGTGCCTGTATTAAGCTCTTTAAAAGAGTTTGATTATAGTGTTTATCTACCAGAGTTTCTGTAAGCGGTTATTCGTACTTTCCAAGCACCGCTGCATAACTCCATTCCCTGCATTTTTCTCAGAATGCTTACTTATTCAGGAAAGATCCGAGCAAGACTAAGCTCTTTCCTACACTAGAAATTCTAATCCTTTTTTCGACTAGATGAAGAGCTGGCGTCTTTTTAATTTTATTAAACAATTTTAAATACAAAGAATAAGCAGCATAAACACCTAAACGCACACCTTGAGGGAGTTTTCTAATTCCGACAAGAGCGGCATCAAAATCCTTCTGAATGTCTGCTTCTAATTCTTTTTTCACTTCAGTACTAAAATTTTCTAAATCCAAATCGGGGAAATAAGTTCTACCCATGCCTTCATAATCAGCTTTTAAATCTCTTAAAAAATTTACTTTTTGAAAAGCTGATCCTAAGCTCATCGCAGGGCTTTTAAGCTCCTGATAGAGCTTGTCATCACCTTCACAGAATACTCTTAAACACATCAGCCCAACTACTTCAGCTGAACCAAGTATATATTTTTTAAAGCTATTTGGGTCATATTCCTTTTTCTCTAAATCCATCGCCATGCTATCGAGAAAGCACTCTATGAGCTCATTTTCTATAAAATACTTATTTACAGCCCATTGAAAACTGTTAAGGATTGGGTTTAAACTAACTTGACCCTGAATCGCTTTATATGTATCTGCTTTAAACTCACTCAGTAAAGCAGCCTTATCATGCTCATGAAAAGTATCGACTATCTCATCAGCGAAACGCACGAAGCCATAAATGGCATAGATCGCAGCATGATATTTTCTGTCTAAAAGATAGATGCCAAGCGAAAAAGAACTGCTATAAGCATTAGTCGTAAGTTTACTGCATTTAAGACAGGTCTCATTATACAGAGCTAAATTAGTAGACATTACTTACTCCAAACTAACATCATAACTCAGTTACAAACAGCTTAGGCAAATTTTACTTAGAATATCTATGAGCTATTTCCTTTGCAACTATTTCACCAGAAATTATAGAAGGAGGAATCCCTGGACCAGGTACAGTAAGCTGCCCAGCGTAATAAAGATTATGCACTCGCTTACTTTTCACTCTAGGCTTTAAAACTGCTGTCTGCTTAAGAGTATTAGCGAGACCATAAGCATTACCTTTAAAGGCATTATAGTCCTGAATAAAATCAGAGTGCGCATAAGTCTTTTTATAAACTATATGATCTCTGATATTCTGCTTACAGAGTCTCTCTAGCCTATCCATGATCAAATTAAAGTAAGATTCTCTGAGAGCCTCATTATCATTTAGCAGTCCAGACGCTACTGGCATAAGTATAAATAAATTTTCATGACCTTCAGGAGCCACGCTCGGATCTGTTCTTGACGTACAGGACACATAGAAAAGAGGTCTAGTCGGCCACTGCGGTTCTTTATAAATCTCACGAGAATGCTCATCTAATGACTCATCAAAGAAAAGATTATGATGCTCTAAAGCTGGAATCTTTACATTAGTACCTAAATAATAGATAAGCCCAGATGGTGCCATAACTCTAGAATTCCAATAATCTTGAGAATAAGACTGATATTCTTCTATTAATAAATCTTTTTCAACATGAGCATAATCAGCTCCAGCCAAAACCACATCAGCATTAACTTCTAATCCTTTCACGCTGACCGTGTCTGCTAAACCATCTATTACATTAATTTTTTTCACGGGACTAGATGAATACATCTCTACGCCTAAGTTTTCGCAGACTTTTACGAAGCCTTTTATAATCTCATTCATTCCACCCATCGGATACCAAGTTCCTAAAGCCATATCAGCATGATTCATCATGCTGTAAAGAGCAGGAGTCTCTTTAGCAGTAGCTCCTAAGAAAAGAATTGGGAATTCGACTATGCTTCTTAGCATAATATTTTTAAAGTGTTTTTCACTATAAGATCTAAACGAATTAAATAAATCACACTGAAGCAAGCCACCGATTATCTCTAAATCTATAAACTCAAAAACGCTTAGACTTGGTTTTGGAATCATTTTCCTTAGAGCTATTTCATAGCGATACTGAGCCTCTTCTAAAAATTCTCTAAGCTTATCTGCTGAACCAGTTTCATAGCTTTCAAAGAGAGCATAAATATCATCAAGATTACTCGGTAAGGAGATTTGCTCATTTTCACTGAAGAAAACCTTATACGAAGGCTCCAATCTTTTTAATTCATAAAAATCACTAGTCTTTTTTCCAAAATCCGCGAAAAAATTATCAAATACCTCTGGCATCCAATACCAGCTAGGTCCCATATCAAATTTAAAACCATTTTCCTCTAAAATCCTTGCTCGACCACCGAACTGTTCATTTTTTTCAAATAGTTTTACATTAAAACCATATTTGGCGAGATAAGCAGCTGAGCTTAAGCCTGCGAATCCTGAACCAATAACTATTGCTGTTTTAGACATATTAAAGATACAGTTATAATCATAACTAATGAGAATTTTTATTTTTGTTTTTTTAAGCCTCTTCTTCTTTAGTTCACTATACTTTAATTATCCAGCTTATCAAGTTCAAGCTGAGCTTGATGATGAAGTAGATATAAATGACCTTAACTCAGATAAAAAATATTATGAGTTAGTAAATAAAAGATTTAAACCAGATCAAGATGAGTTTTACTTAGACTCTATTTATTCTTTAGGTGATAATAACTGGGCAAGCATATCTCGTTCAAAAGAAATCAGAGCAAGTGATTTGCATAGAAATGGCTTGAGTTATACAGTGGGTAGCCCGCTTAATGATTATTTAGTAATCGAAGAAATTATACCCTCAAAAAAATCAGTTATTATCCGTGATATAAGGAATGAGAATTTTTTCCAACTGAGAATGAGTTATGGTTCTGCTAAGTCAAGATTAATTCCTTTCGTAAATAAGAATTAATCCGTATCGTAAACAAGAACTGAAGTAATTCTATATTTACCTAGTTTTTTAGAATTAGTAAAAACTGCGAGGTAATAGGTTCCAGTCGCTACTCTCCTCTCTATATTAAAATCTAAAATAGCTAAATCTGCCTCTAATTCAAGACCCTGAGAATTATAAAGACGGCCTTGTATCGCAAGTGAGGACTTTACTCTTTTGTTAGAGGGTCTTGCCATTAAAAACAGTTCGCCAGGCTCATCTACCGTGATCTTTATAATATCTACATCACCAATATAATCAATACTGGACTTTATAGATTTTTTATAAGTATTTTTCTGAGGATTCTTTATGTTATTAATTTCTTTTCCTGCGAAATTAATAATAGAATCAGAGTTTTCGTCAATAACACCGCCGATATGTGCAATGGATAGGCTGTAATTTACAGAAATTTGCTCTTCGCCCTGAATTACTATAATGTACTTCCCAGCGGCTAAATCATTAAAATACTGTTTAGCAGCAGAAGCATCAGCTTCTTGAATTAAATTATAATTCTGGTCATAGAGAGTAAATTTAAGGGGATAACTAGAACCCTCAAGCAGAAATTTTATATTACCTTCTTGTTTTAAATCAAAACTAAAATAATCTGCATCACCATAATAGTTAATGGTCTTGTTAGTTACCACACCAGGAGCAACCTGTGGGTTGAGCGTAATAACTGCACTTGGATTTATATTATTAGCGACATCGTCGCTAAGACTATCTAAAGCTCGCTGCGTAACTTTCAGTGTATAAAAACTATTTAGATCACTACGGTTATCTAATACAATAAAATACGTCCCCGCGGTAACTTCGTAAACTATATGAGAATTAGCTCCTGCACCATTATCTTTATCAAAAGTCAACAAAGTTTCGTTCTGTGTATAGAGCCTTAAATAGGGATCTACGTCACCAGAAGTTTCTATATCAAGGTAAGAATTGCCAGGCACGACAACCCTGTAAACATCAATATCATCAGCGACCTCGAATAGACCCTGAACTTGGAAACTAGCTTGGAGATTAAAATCAAAATCTACTTTACTCTTAGGAGCGATATAATCTGGCTGATCCAGAGTAGCAAAGGAAGCCCCACAGCTAAGAAGAAAAATAATCAAAAGTAGAGTAAAAGTTCTTACTCTCATAGCACTGTTGCCGAACTCCAATTTCTGCGTGTTCGTCGTCCTCATTTAAATTAAGTCTAGTGTATCAAAATTATAATTTTGTTAAGGGCGCTTCTGCACAATCTCCACATAAGGTAACGGTAAATATAGTTTCTCCCCGCTACGATAAAAAGCTTTAATTCTAGAGTCACCCGATTTACCACCTATAATTTTATAAGACGGCAATGAGGGATCGCTTAAAAAAGTCTCCAAATGAGGGTCTATCTTTAAAGCTTCTATATAATGTGCCCTAGCTTGCTGCGAATCTTGATTCTGATAAATTAAAGAACTAATTAAAAACCAGTAAGCATCATTACCAGTGTGCTTCAAAGCAAAATCTACAGATTCCCTCGCCTCCCTTAGGTGCATATTACTTAATTGTGCCGCAGCCAATGCCCCTCGAATATAAGGCACTGCTGGAGCTAATTCCACTGCTTTTAATAAATCTTTTTCGCTATTGACTAAATCTGACTCTATGGTTTTCACACCACGCATTAAAAAATATAGAGGATGCTTAGTATCTGTAGCTATCGCCCTATTTAAATCACCTTGATCATAATGATAATGCCCAACAGTACTTGGCACTAAAATCATTAGACTTAAGACTAAAAAGCTTATTTGAGCTGGTTTTCGTAGATAAAAAGGTAATTTTTTAAAAATACTTTCAAAAAATAGATCAAAAAATTTAGTCCTTTCTCCTTTAATAAAGAGGTTTTTCCGCGCTCCTTGAAGAGAATTCAGGTCGACTTTAGGTAAATAACAGAGTGGCATTATGATTAGCCCCATAAGCAGGAATTGATTAAATGACTGTAAATTACTATCAGCAACACCAATCAAAGCTAAGCAAGGCAAAGCCTGTGGTGCTTTAACTGCAACTAGATAGAATAGTGCTACCACTAAAATTAAACCTACTAAACCAAGCTCAAAAGCATAATGTATAAAAAGATTATGACCATGATTTACTTGCTCATTACTGTGGGCACCTAAAACCTGTTCTAAATGACGATGAACAGGAAAATCTAAGACGAAAGTCCCAAAACCATGGCCGAATAGAGGCTTCTGTAAAAAACCCTCAAAAGCTCCTTGCCAGATTAATAAGCGTGGTTGAATAGATTTTTCTATAAAGTGAATTAACTTTTCTTTGAATATAAAACTTAAGCCAATTAAAACAGAAGCTAAAATATAAATCAATCTAGAGCGCAAATACACCCTAAAACTTAATACCTGAGCTAAAAAAGTTATTTTTTTATTTAAGAAGAATAGCATCACAAGGAAACTTAAATAAATAAAAGTACCTAAACGCACGCCAAGAAATTTTCTTTTTAGTTTAGGTATTAAGCTGTCATCATCTCTTAGATAGATAACCAGAAATACTGGCACCCACATAAGTAAGCTTCCAAGCTCTGAAAGCGAGAATTTAAAAAAATCACATATGCCTAAAGCAATAAAAACTACTAATAATATTCTGAAACGCTTTCTCGTATCTAAATCTAACCAAAATTTAGATGCACCAAAAATTAAACAAGCAGAAGAGATTAATAAATACTCTAAACTCAGTCTAGAATTAGCTGCAAAGAAGTAGGTAATTAAAAATAAAAACCAAATTAAATAGTATTGAGAGATTTTAGCAACCTGAGTGAGCGTAAAAATACCGATCAAAGCATGGATAAACCAAATACTCATCCCAATTGGTGAGCTAATAACAAAAATCAATAAAAAGATTCCTAAACTCAGCATCTGCTAGTCAGCGGCAGTATCTTGCGTAAATTTAATGGTAAATCTTCCTCTCGCTAAATTACTTTTAGTACCTAAGCCATCTTCATTTAAAACTCTAACCAAATCACCTTTCAAAGTTACTATATTTGGCTTACTAAGAGTTCTTGTAGCCGCTACCTTAGCTGTTTTAAACTTAAGAGTCACATTTTCTATACTCTCTACACTCTTCTTTACTTTAACTCCCTGCACTTTTAAAGCCTCGACTACAGAATCAGAAAAAGCTCCCACTATTGAATCAACAGATTTAAGACCTACTACTATTCTTTTTTGTCCTTTTAAAAACTCAGTACTGAAAAGGTTTTGAACAGCGTCAGTAACTATTCCAGGTAATAGGAAAGAATATTTTTTCTCTTCATCCGTATCTTCTTCAAGAGTTATATCCTCCCCAGATTCTCCATCTACGCTAGCTTCTAAGCTAACTAATTTAGAAGGCTTAGGATTTTTATCGTTTCCTTTATAAAAAGCATCTACTCTTGGTGATATTTCTTTATTAAATGGCGTTAAAGTAAACCTTGCATCCGCCTCAAAAGCATTAACTGGTGACAAGCTAACTAAAAACGATAAAATCAGTATTACTGAAAAATTTAAAATCCCTCTAAACATAAATGAGTCTCCCATAATTTTTTTACCCATCTAGACGAGAAGATTTATTAAAAAAACTTTACATTTAAACACTACGGAAGTAGGGTTAAGTCTAGCAAAGCTTTTAAGCTATTTAATAAAAGTTTAGTTTATTAAAAGATCATTTTAAAGGACTAGTTATTAGGAACACGTAATACTGCTCCAGTGTCAGCACTGGTAACGAAATACGTATAACGTGCAAGCCAACCGTGCTTGATTTTAGCTTCAAAAGGTAATTTCGCTGCAAGCCTCTTAAGAATCTCTTCATCAGATAGTCTTACATTAATACTCTGTTTAGGAATATCTATATCAATGATATCTCCATTTTGAATAATACCAATAGGACCACCAGAAGCAGCTTCTGGTGATATATGCCCGATGCAAGCTCCTCTAGTTGCACCACTGAAGCGTCCATCAGTTATTAATGCTACTTTCCCGCCTAAACCAGCTCCCATAATGGCGCTAGTAGGAGCCAACATTTCTGGCATACCTGGTCCACCTTTCGGCCCTTCATAAATAATGACGACTACATCGCCCTCTACTATTTGATTTGCGTATATGGCTTTTAAACACTCATCTTGAGAGGTAAAGACTTTTGCAGGTCCACTATGTACAAGCATCTCGGTTACTACACCTGCGGATTTAACTACGCCGCCAGCAGGGGCAATATTTCCAAATAAAGCAACTAAGCCACCTGTCTGTGAATAAGGATTATCTAATCTACGAATAATTCTTTCATCGAGAATATCAGCAGTGGCGATATTCTCGCCAAGAGTTTTTAAGGTAACAGTCGGCTTATCTAGATTTAATAAGCCTGGACGCTTAGCAAGCTCACTTAAGATAGCTGAAACGCCGCCAGCGCGATGCACATCTGCCATATGAATATCTGGCGAACTCGGACTCACTTTACAGATATATGGCGTGCGAGCAGCTATCATATTTAACCTTTCGATAGGATAGTCAAATCCAGCTTCCTGAGCTATCGCTAAAGTGTGCAAGACTGTATTAGAAGAACCTCCCATAGCTACATCTAGAGTGAAAGCATTATCTATACTGTCCATGGTGATAATATCTCTAGGTTTTAAATCTGCTTTAAAAATTTCCAGAATTTGACGAGCAGCACTGCGAGCTAATTCTAAGCGTCCATTATCTGTTGCTAATATAGAGCCATTTCCGGGTAATGCCATGCCGATAGCTTCTAAAAGACAGTTCATGCTATTAGCAGTAAACATGCCAGAGCAGCTGCCACAAGTCGGGCAGGCATTATCTTCTATCTCTTTAAGTTTTTTTTCATCAATATCCCCTTTCGCATAAGCACCGACAGCCTCAAAAGCAGAAACTAAATCAACCTTAGTACCATCACTAAGAGTGCCAGCTTCCATAGGGCCACCTGAAACGAAAATAGTAGGAATATTTACCCGAGCGGCTCCGAGCATCATACCAGGGACTATTTTATCGCAGTTCATGATACAGACTAAAGCATCAAGCCTGTGAGCTTCTACCACTGTCTCTAAGCAATCTGCAATCAACTCCCGGCTAGCAAGGCTATAACGCATACCGATATGTCCCATCGCAATACCATCATCCACACCAATAGTATTAAACTCAAAAGGCACACCACCAGCCTTACGAATCTCTTCCTTAACGACTCTACCAAATTCTTGAAGATGCACATGCCCTGGAATTAAGTCTATATAACTGTTACAAACACCGATGAAAGGTTTATCAAAATCACTATCGTCCTTAATTACTCCAGTAGCCTTGAGAAGACTTCTGTGTGGAGTTTTATCAAAACCTTTTTTAATTAGATCGCTGCGCATAAATATAATTTTAGCAAAACAAGCAAAACCACATAATACTATCTAGCACATATGAAATTTACCGAGTCTCATTAATCCTTGCTATGATCCGATAACTCAAAGCTTCAAATGTTTCATGGCATTTTGTTACAGCTTCGGCATGAGAGCCAATAGCACCATCTGCATGTTTTAGTAAAAACATAGGCTTGCGTGCCTCCTGAGAAAGAGGAGCTAAGCTATGGTAGTGTTTTATAAAAGCTATTTTATTTGGGTCATTATTAACAGAAACGTTAGTGTCTAATATTGTCTTTAAGATATGTTCGTTATAGACATGTGGTATTCTATCAAACCACTGTGAAAAAGCTTTAACGGGTCTGTCTTCTTTTGCTGAATATTGCATAATGATGTAACCAAGCGGTAACATCTTGCCATCAGCAATTATGCTTTTATCTTTATTAGTTGGAAATTTATTAACCCTCTCCTCCCACTCTTCTTTCCAGCGTTTTATCGCCGCACCTAAATTTTTCATACCCTGTAAGGAAAATAGATCTGGAGCTACAGGTATTATGATGAAATTAGTACTAATGAGAACTGATCTATTAATGGCTCCTAAATTAGGTCCCACATCTATGAGTATGTAGTCGGCCTCACTGCGCTTAGATGCATCTTCTAGTAAAGTTTTAAAAATAGAACTTATTTTAAAAGCAAAAAATTCACTATTAAGACAATCGGTCCACTTTTTACTTAACTGGTCTTCAAAGCTAGAAAGAGAGAGATCTCCAATCAATAAAGAAATATTTTCATTATCACTAATTGATTCAATATGAACAGGAACATAGGCTTCCCCTTCAGTAATGGGTTCAAGTGAATCCAATATGGTCAAACTAACACCAGATTCACGATTAACAATCTCAGCCAGTCTTTCTTCAGAAAGAAACATTGAAGATAGATTGCATTGTGGATCTAAATCTACGGCAAGTACTTTGTGACCTAATTCCGATAGCATCCAAGCTACATGATAGATACTTGTCGTTTTTCCAACTCCACCCTTGTTATTAAAAAAAACTATAGTATTCATCATTATAATTTCTTATAAATAATCACTCCAAAGTGATTAGGCTGATCGTAGCTAAATTCAGCATCTGGATTGCCATTTAACTTCAATTCATTCTTTGCTGTTATTATACCTCTATTAAATTTATTTACATAGCCCAAGATTTTTAGGACCTCGGCTAGAACTGGATTTCTATAGTCGTTTTGATGAGGGAAATTACTTGCAGTAGCTGCGCCATAGAGTCCGCCAGGATTTACGATTTCAATCCTGTCTAAAAACTCATAAAACCCAATTGGGGCATTTGATTCATAGTCTCTATGCATTATCGCGTTATTCAATAATTCTCTAATTGCCCGAGATGGGTATGAATGAATAAGTTTTTCAGATAAAGATGTATGGGAAACAGGTTTAGTCTCGACAAGATCTTTAATAAATAAGTCTAATTCGCTCATCACAGTAATTAGATCACCTACAAACTCTCTCTCTCTGAGAACTTCTGCATCCACCGACACTCCATGATATTTAACGTATTGTATATAAGCACCAGGTATATAATATTTAACGTTGTCACAGAGAGTAAGCAAACTTGCATTAGTTGGATAACCTAGTTTTAAATCATAAAATCTAAGTGAGGCTAACTGATTTTTAATCTCACGGTGATTTTCTGCAAGTGTCTCTGAGTCAATCGCACGAGGAAGATAGCTTAGTTTAAATAGAGGGATATTTAAATCATCAAAACTAGCTTCTAGGCAAGGTCTAGCATCAAATGTTTTGGCTTGAGATACTCTTTTCTCTAACAAACTCCTTTCTTCAGCTTCTGTAGCAACACCTTTTCTTGGACCAATTCTAATGTACACCCGCCCCTTAAATCTCACTGGTGGAAATGGATGTGGACTTACTCGAATAATTACGATATCTCCATCTTCAAGTGAAATTTTCTCAATATTTATATTAGGCTTTGGGAGAATATCACCTGAATCACGGAGTTCGCCAAGATTCTTTAATATTTCATCCGTGACTGCTGCTCCAATGGCTTCACCTGTCTTATCATCTACCCCTAAAATTAAATAACTATCCTCAGTATGATTAGGAAGATTGTTGGAAAACGCACAAACAGCTTCGCTATATTTAGTTATATCTTTAAAAGAACGAGATTTCTCTACCCGACTTGACTCCAGCTCAGAGAGTAGCTCCTCTAATTCATCTTCCGTCAGTGGCATAGAATAAGAAAACCCTACTCTGGCTCCACTAAAGATAAATACAGCTCATCCAACTGTTCCTGATCCACAGAGGAAGGCGCTGAAGTAAGCTGACAAAAAGCCGACTGATTTTTAGGAAAGGCGATAACGTCTCTAATACTATCCGTATTAGAAAGCAACATGATAAATCTATCTAAGCCTAAAGCTATGCCACCATGTGGAGGAGCGCCTAGTTCTAAAGCCTCTAATAAAAAGCCGAAACGCTCTTGAGCCGTTTCATCATCGATGTTTAAAGCTTTAAAAATTTTCTCTTGAACTTTTTTATTATGAACTCTGATAGAACCACCACCAAGTTCTATACCATTAAAGACTATATCGTAAGCGTATGTTTTAACAGCAGCTGGATCAGTCTCTAATTTATCAACGTCTTGATTATGTGGAAGGGTGAATGGATGATGGTTAGCCTTATAGCGATTAGATCTTTCATCATATTCAAACATCGGAAAATTCACTACCCAAACGAGCTTTCTATCTTTAGGGTCTATAAGCCCATCTTTTTTAGCTAAGAATATTCTTAATTTAGCTAGAACATAATGAACAATTTTCGCCTTATCAGCTACGAAAAGCAATGCATCACCAGGTTCTATTTCTGCCTTCGCTTGAAGTTCTTGCATCTGCTCTTCAGTAAAGAATTTCGCGATAGGGGAACTGATCTCGAATTTACCTTCACCTATATCCTTAAAAGCTATCCAAGCAAGCCCTTTCGCTCCCATCTCTTTAGTAGTAACGAAATCTTTTAAATCATCGAAATCTTTTCTACTCAGCTTCGCTCCACCTTTATAATTAATAGCTTTTACTAAACCTCCACTATTAGCGACACCCGCAAAAGCCTGAAATTCAGACTTAGACATAAATTCAGTAAAGTCTATTAACTCCATACCGAATCTTAAATCTGGCGCATCTGAACCGAAACGATTAATCGCATCATCGTATTCTATTCTTGGAAATGGGATCTCCACCTCTACTCCAACAGCAGCAAAAGCCTTTTTAATAAGACCTTCAGTAACAGTGATAACATGTTCTTGATTGATAAAACTCATCTCAATGTCTACCTGAGTGAATTCCGGCTGCCTGTCAGCTCTAAGATCCTCATCTCTAAAGCATCTTGCGATCTGATAGTATCTATTAACACCGCTCATCATTAGTAATTGTTTATAAATCTGCGGTGACTGTGGTAAAGCATAGAAATTATTCGGGTGAACTCTACTTGGTACTAAATAATCACGAGCTCCCTCTGGAGTGGATTTAGATAGAATCGGAGTCTCTATTTCAAGGAAACCTTCATCGCTAAGGTAATTACGCACAGCGTGAACGACCTTATGCCTGTTTTCTAAATGCTTACGTTTATGTTCCTGTCTTAATTCTAGGTATCTATATCTCAATCTTAAATCTTCATTAACCTCTTCAACCTTATCTAAAGGGAAAGGTAAGACTTTAGATTCATTAAGTATTTCTACTTCAGAAGGATAAATCTCTATAGCACCCGATTTCAAAGAAGTGTTCTCTGAACCATCTGGTCTAACACTTACTATACCCTTAACAGCAATTACATATTCAGCTCTAACCTGCTGAAAAATTCTATGCACATCTGGGTTTTTATCTGGATCAGCTACTAACTGAATCTGTCCTTTATGGTCTCTAAGCTCTAGAAAAACTATGCCACCTAGATCTCGACGAGTGTCTACCCAACCCGCGAGTACCACTTCTTGATTAACATTAGCTTCTACTAGGGTGCCACAGAGGTGCGTTCTAGTTAATCTAAAATTTTGTTCTACTTTACTTACAGTTTCCACGAATACTACTTTATCATGTTTAGAAATTCATGGCATTAGGCTAATCTAAACATCCAAAACTCGAATAATACTCTCTACAGCTTTAATCGAAGGTAGCTCCTGAATTTCTTTAAGCATCTGTTTCATCGACTTCTCAGAGATAGGATCTATCATAAAATCAGCTAAGGCAGAGTCCCCCTTAATTTCATACTGATCTATAAACCTCACGTTAGCGTTATTACGCTCAGTAATTAAACCTAAATCTTTTAAGACGCCTACTTTATCATGCATGGAAACCCTTATATAGAAAGGGTTTTTAACATCATTGATGGATTTTAATTTAGCCTCTTCCGTATGCGGTGCCACCATAAACTGTGAGCTAATATTAGCTCCCTGATTCATTAACATCAGTAGATCACCAAGCACTGAACTCGCTGTAGCAAGCGAACCCGCTCCACGACCGATAAAAGTAAGCTCCCCCACCGCAGAGCCATCTATCATTACAGCATTATTCTCAGCATTTACATTAGCTAAAGTCTTTTCTTTAGGCACGAATACCGGGTGAACTCGAATATCTAATTCATCACCCTCATTTAGAGCTATAGCTAAAAGCTTAATCGCATAGCCTCTTTTTTCAGCTGACTTAATATCAGCCTGAGATATATTACGAATGCCTTCACGATAAATTTTCGTCATGTCGATTTTCTTGCCTGAAATAATCGAAGCTAAAATAGCTATTTTATAAGCAGCATCATGACCATCTACATCATTAGTCGGGTCGGATTCTGCATAACCCAGTTCCTGAGCTTGAGCTAAAGCATCAGAGAAAGAAGCACCCTTTCTTTTCATTTGATCAAGAATAAAATTAGTAGTTCCATTAATAATCCCAAATAATCTCTTAATCACATTACCTTTAAGACTCTGTTTTAAATTAGTGATAATCGGGATACCACCCGCCACGGCAGCTTCATAAAATATGGTCTTACCGTTAGCCTTAGCGACGGCGAATAACTCCTCACCAGCTGTCGCAACGAGATCTTTATTCGCTGTAATAACGTGCTTTTTATTATTTAACGCTGTTATTAAGAGCTTTTTCGTAAGCTCTATGCCCCCCATTAATTCGACTACTACCTCTATATCTGGGTTGGTGACTACCTCTTCAGGGTTCTTAGTAAATAATGCTGTATCTAGTAATCCTAGATTGTGAGCCTTGGGTAGGTCTCTTACAGCGACTTTCTGAACTTGAATTTCAGGATAATTCTTCAGTAGCTCAAGAAGCCCAGAGCCGACAGTACCACATCCTAGAATACCGATTTTAACTACCACGTGAATTAGTTTAGCTTATTCACATATGAGTCGAATAGATTTTAAAAATAAATTTATTTAGGCATGACCACTAACCATATTATTTAGTAATTATTAAAGGAATGAGGCTAATGACGTAGCTTCTTTCTCCATATTAAAAGCTCCTACATAAAACCTTATAAGTTTAGCAAGATCTTCTTTGCATTCTCGAAGTCCCCAAGGACCAATACCTTTCTTAAATTTAGCACCTAAGGCAATTAATTGCTCTGGTGATAGCCCCATTTGCTTAGCTACTGCTGCACTGACTTGTGTCATTTTTTCAGCTATCACACAGATTTTAGAACTGATTTTTTCCCCGAGCTTCAAAGGATTTTGCGTCACTTGAGTTATATATTTAGTTATATCTTTTAATACGTTCCTCAAATCTTCTGGAGAGATTGGTAAGGAAATATTCTCTGGCTGACTAGTACTTACAGCCTGCGAGATTCCTTGAAGAGCACTCCTAGAATGAGATGAGGAGAGCCTAGTAGGCTGTCTTGATGGAGCTGGAGCTTCTTGCTTACCTAAACCTGGTATAAGACTAAAAAATCCTTTAATAGCATCTAACATGCCCAAAACTATCTCCCTAAGACTCTTAAATTCATTTCCTTTTTAAATTAGAATCTATTGAAACTTACAAAGATCTAATTAATCTTGATTTGATAATAAGTAGTTAAATCTTCTACCACCAATCTCTTTTGCTAGCTTCAAAGTCAATAATTTCTAAAATCTCACACTTTTCTTCTTTTGATTTATTTTCTTGTCTTCCACCCTGAGAGACATCAATAATATAGACTTCTCCATTATCACGAATAATATAATTTTCTATGGCTCCCGCATCTCCATGGTATAGATCCCCCACCTTGTCATACTGTTCTGCCAAGTTTTTTCTTACCTGCAATAAAAAATCTTTACTTATACTAGGGTCTTTTAAAACATCACATAATGTTCTACCAATAATTTTTTCCATCTTTATACAATATTCGTCGCCCACATATCCATGGTCAATCACTTCAGGTACATTTACACCTTTATCTTTGAGTGCATTAAGCATATCAACTTCATTTGGATCAACCACTGATCCTCTTTTAATAACTACTTGATTACCAATATCTTCAACTCTACCTTCACCACCAGCATTTAGTTTTACTCCATCTGGAAATCTATCTCTTCCAGAATGATCAGATACCATCATGTGAATCTGCACTCCGTTCGGCGTTGAAAGTGCTAAATATCTGTTTGATAATGGATCAAGAAGGTTTAAGCCCTGATCAATAACTTGGGCTACTCTTTCGTCTACTCTCTTAGCAAAATTAATAGTTGCTTGCTTCAAAGGTAGAAAATTTTTAAGTAATGGATTTTTTTATCAAACTCAAAAATTCTCATTTAAATACAAAGTTACAAAAATAATTGATTAATTAACCTGCAAACTCGCGACCCCAGCCTGAATAGAAATAACTTTATCTGCATTTTTAATAGTCTCAAGCCTATGAGCTACCACCAACAGTGTTCTATTTTTACGAAAATGCTCTAACTCTTCTTGAATAAAGGCTTCTGTATTAAGATCTATTTTCGCTGTGGCTTCGTCTAATATTAAAAGCTGTGGCTCACTCACTACCGCTCTCGCGAAATTAATTAACTGTTCTTCTCCAGAAGAAATATTAGTGGCTCTTTCATTAAGTTTAGTATCTAAATTCATGTTTAGTCTATCTAGAAAAGGCTTAGCTCTATCTAAATTAATATCCATGCGGCGTAGTTCTATATTAGAACGTAGATCGCCAGCAAATATATATGAGTCTTGATGTATAACTCCCATAAATTCTCTTAAATCAGCTGAGGGAATGTCTTTTAAATCATGACCGTTAATTTTAATTTTACCTTGCTGCGGCTCATAGAGCCTAGTTATAAGTTTAATTATGCTGCTTTTGCCTGAACCAGTGGCTCCTACTATCGCCACGAATTCATAAGGCTTAATGCTAAAACTAACCCCTTTTAAAATCCAAGGACTGTCCTCTAAATCGCTGTAACGAAACCAAACATCATTAAACTCAATTAGATATTCACTCTTAAGATCTCTAGAATCGTTACCCTCAACTAAGCATGGTGCTGGAGAATGCTTTAGTGACTGCTCTTTATCTTCAATAGCTCCAGTTTCTTTTAGTAGCTCATTTATTCTTTCCGCAGCAGTAAAACCAGACTGAATAATCGTAAATCTATCACTTAAATTACGCACTGGTTCAAAGAGAGACTGAGCATACTGCAAGAAAGATAGGAGTACACCTATAGTTAACGCTTGGCTCAAAAGAATCTCTTTACTTAAAAAAAGTAAAGCAAGCAAGCTGAATATACTCACCAGCTCAATCCCCGCAGAAAAATTAGCATCCGCCCAAATGCTCTTATCATTAGCTTTAAAATACTCTTGGTTAGAAGCATCGAAAATTCGTTTATTTTTATCAGCACAGTTAAGCATCTGTACGACTGAGATACCGACTATATTTTGCTGTAAAAAAGAATTTAAAACAGAAAGCTTCTGCCTCGCGAGATGATTAGATTTTCGAAAACTATCTTGAAAATATTTAGCTAAAAAAATGACTGGAATTAAAAATGAGACGACACAGAGGCAGAGCTTCCAGTTAATCACTAACATGAAAACTATAATAGTTATTATATTTAAACAGTCGATAATTACGGAAATCATACCGCCCGCAAAGCTGTCAGAAAGCTGTTCTACATCACTAGTAAGCCGCGTAACAGATCTGCCAACAGGATTTTTATCGAAAAAAGTCATCGGCAGCTTTTCTAAATGATCAAAAAGCTTAAGCCGAATATCCGTAATGATTTTCTGAGCAGTACTGTTAATGACATAAATTTGCATCAAATGAACACAGAAATTAAAAAGAATAGCGCCAAGAAAAATGATTATATATATCTGTAACTCAGCATAGTTACCAGCTTTCAGAGGACCATCTATAGCTCTCTGCATCAAATATGGCTGTAAAGAAAAAGCGATAGAACTTAATGGCAATAAAATTAAAGAGAGTAAGAGTACCTTCCTATAAGGCTTAGCAAATTCAGTGATTAATTTAAGTAGTTCAAGGTCTTTATTTATCACTAAATACCTCTCCCTTCTTTATTAATAATCATCCCATTTTCCATCACGAAAACCTCATCACAAAGCTCAGCTATCTGTGGCTTATGTGTAATAAATATCGTTGTTTTACCAGCTCTTAATTTATTAATATTAGTAAGAATCGTAGAAGCTATGGCATTATCCACACTGCTTAATGAATCATCAAGAATCAGTACTTCTGGATTAATCGCAAGAGCTCTAGCTATCGCTATACGCTGCCTCTGCCCGCCCGACAGCGTTATACCGCGTTCACCTACTATAGTTTCATAGCCATTTTCGAATTTCATAATTTCATCATGTATGCCCACGGCTTTAGCTAAAGCTTCTATCTCTAGATCACTAAGATCTTTAGCATAGGATATATTTTCTTTAATGCTTGTAGAGAAGAGGAAATTTTCCTGCGGCACCATGTTTATCAGTCTGCGTAAGTCTTCTAGGTTAATATTTTTAAGATCTATATCATCTATTAAAATTTCAGCGGATTCTAACTCTCTTAGATGCATTAACTTCTTTCCTAACTGGCTTTTACCTGAGCCGATAGCACCGATAATCGCTATTTTCTTACCCTTCAGTATTTTCACCCCTAGAGTTTTAAAGTTAATCTCCGAATCAAAAGTACTTTTACGCACAGTGCTCTCAGTGTCCGCAATGCTTGGCACAGTATTTAAAATATTCTCAATGCGCTCCGCACTCACTTGGACTCTATAGACTATTGTTATTAACCAACCGAGCATGGTGATTGGCCAAATCAATCTTTCAATATATAAAGAAAATGCAGCAAAATCACCAAAGCTAAAAGTCCCTTCTATAACAGCTTTACCACCAAGCCAAAGTAATAAAATAAAGCCAAGACTCGCAATCACCTTCATTACTGGGCTAATTAGACTTCGTGCTCTTATTAAAAGAAGATATTCTTTAAGTAATCCATTATTTTCTTGTGAAAACCTCTCTATTTCAGCAGCTTCTTGCCCAAAGGTTTTAATAATATGAATCCCACTTAAATTCTGTTCTATAAAATTACTGATTTTAGCGAGTATCTCCTGCACCGACTCTTGGTGAGCTTTAATACTTCGGCTACATAAAGTAACACCCAGTATTAAGACTGGGATTAAAGCAAGAAAACTAATAGTCAGAATCTTATTAGTTTTATACATCAATGGAACTATGACTATAAAAGCGATTGCACTGTTTAAAATATTCAGTATCGCAAAACCAGCCACTGCCCTAAAAGACTGAACATCATTACTGATAATAGAAATCAAATCCCCAGCCTTTTTCTTTTCAAAAAAAGCAGGTTCTAAATGCAGTACATGATTGAAAATCTGTTTCTTTAAATCAAACTCCACTTGCCTGCCTACGCCAAAAATTATATGACGTGATTTAGCTCTTAAAACAGCCATTAATATCGCTGCTCCACCCATGGATAGAAGAATTAAATTTAATTTACTTGAAAGTCCTGTACTGTTCAGCCCCCCAGCAGAATAAGCTTGCAATAAATCTACCGAATCCTTAACGAGCTGTGGAATATAAGCACCTAAGATATTTACCGCAATTAGACAAACTGTACCCCAAAGATAGGAAGGTAAGTAATTAAAAATATGCCTATAAGGCTTTTTCATAAAATATCCACTTCGCTAATCAAAACAAGATTTAAACAACATTCTTATAGTATCTCAGATAATTCACTAAAATCATTAATGACCTTTCTAGTTCTCTCGATAGAATTATTACTAGACGCTGATTTATCAAGATTCTCAGTATCTTTCAAAGCCTCTCTTACGACTTGTACCGTTAGCAGCCCAGCTCGTTCACTTGCCCTACATTCATCTTTAATATCAGTCAAAAATAAAATATGCTCTGGACTTACTTTAATATCATCAGCGATTTTCAAATAAGATTCATATTCTTTCTTAGAACCTATCTTAGTATCATAGAAACCAGAAAATAAATAACGAATATCACCGAATTCAGAAAATTCAAAAAACAATCTCTGAGCTTGAATAGACCCTGATGAATAGACATAGATCGGCAAGCCTTTGCCTTTCATATTTAAGAAAAAATCAAGGGCATCTTGGTATAAAGGTGCCTTAAATAAACCTTTCCTAAAACCTTCTTGCCAGATTAATCCCTGTAAATCTTTTAGGGGGGTGATTTTTTTATCTTCCAGACTCCAAGTTTTTAAAGCCTGAATAGCAGTATATACCTGTGTTTCAAAAACAGCATCTTGGGCGTGTAGCGAAACTCCAATTTCCGCGTTTTCGTCGTCCTCATGATCCTCATGTACATTGAGTACACTGCGGTCATTCGTCCTCCTCGGTCTTGAACTTGTTCGTTTGGCTACACGCCCATCTAAGTGCGACAAAACTCCAATTTCTGCGTTTTCGCCCCTTTTGTTTTGCTTAAGCTCTTCTAAAGTAGCCTCAATAATAGAGAGTAAGACTGGATCATGCTCAAAGTTAGTTAATATAAAATCTTCTATTCTCTCGCTTGCATAAGGGAAAAGAACATCTTTAACAAAACTAATTGAACTAATAGTTCCTTCGATATCGGTAAGTATGGCTTTAGGCATGGTATTAAATTATTGTATTGGAATTTTCCTGATTTAAATCAAAACGATGTGAAATCGATTCTTCATGATAACAAGGTATCCAGCCACTTTCATCACTAAAAAATCTCAGACACTTGAACTGTGGAGTCAAACCCATATCAAACCAATGCCAGGTATTAGCTGGAACTCTAATAAAGTCACCAGCAGAGCAAAGGATGCTATAGACTCTATCTAAATGATGGATGGTAAAGAGACCTGAGCCAGAAATAAAATACCTCACCTCATCATCTGCGTGTGTATGTTCTTTTAAAAATTTATTTCTCATGGCAGGAAAATCCTCACTATGAGCCAGTTCAGGATTTACAGACATTAAATCAACTGCTTTAAAACCATAATTATTTTTAATCTTTTCGATTTTATTTTCATAAAATTTAAGTACCTCTGCATCACTAAAATCTTCTACAGGAGGGGAATCCCAGCGATCTATAGATACTCCTGAAGAGCCTAAAGAATTTTGAATAAATTCTAAATCCTCTGATTCAGAGATTAGGTTTGCGGCTTCATCAAAAATTTTTAATAATGTCATACTTCTACAACCTCTTCCTTGCCCTGCATAACTTTATTTAATTGCATCTCAAGTAAATAGGATTCAATTAAAGTATTCAAAGCATCTACGTGTCTAATCGTTTCACTCTGAGTGCTTCCCCAAGTATAAAGACCATGTCCCGCTAATAGATAAGCATGTAAAGGTTTTTCTGAATTAGCAAGCTTCTCAAGAACTGGCTGAATTAAATCAGCTAGTTCTTCTATGTTTTGGTTATTAGGGAAGATCGGTAAAATTTCCGTATAATCATGAGTCAGAACACCCGAAAGAGCCTTTAAAAGCTCAAATCCCTCTAGTTTAAGTGCCTTAATTCCTTGCTTTAAAAGAACTTTAGATAGAACGGCACTAGATGATGAATGAAAGTGGGCTATAAACTTAGCGTTAGGGAAAGTTCTATATACCTGAGTATGCAAAAGAGTTTCAGCCGATGGTTTTAGAGACGGCGGCACAACTCCATTTTCTGCGTTTTCATCGTCCTCTTTTAAATTAGAAGCTTTAGCTCTACCGAGAAAATCCACTAGCATTAAATCCCCTTCTGTTAAAGTCGCTTTATCTTTACCAGAGACACTGATTAAAATTTCTTGATTTTCTAGGCGAGCAGAAAAATTACCAGAAGTCGCTGGTACTAAGCCTTTTACTGCACAGAAATGAGCGACTTTAATTAGATCTTGTTTTATTGAGTCGAGATTAAGCACATTCATCGTTTATAAATTATACTTATTAGTAACTTCCAGTATTAACAAATAAATGAAACTCTTAGAATTAATTAAATTCGATACGAGCAATTTTCTTCAAGAAGAATATGATTTATTAATCGGTGTCGATGAAGTCGGTAGAGGTTCTCTAGCTGGACCTGTAGTTTGTGCCGCTTTTTCATCAGAGCAGCTTTGCTGCATTGAGTTTCAAGATAAAAAAAAGAGTAAAAAAGCAGAGAAAGTTTTTATAGAAAGTGTTTTAAAGACCAGACCTATTTTAAAGAAATTAGATGATAGTAAAAAAGTAAAAACCCAAGACCGAGAATTATTAGTAAATTCACTGAAAGACCAGCTTTACAGCACATTCTATGCGTTAGCAGAAAAATCAGCTGATTATATAGATGAGCAGGGTATAGTAAAAGCTATTTTTACCGCCATGAGCGAAGCTATCGCTAAAATTATTAATCAGTTTTATGAAGTTAATCAGCATTATCCTAAAAATATCTTAGTGTTAGTCGATGGTCCTAAGACCATTCCAGCACTAGAAGAATATGTCGAGGAATATTTATTTTCTAAAGCTAGTGGTGAAAAGACTTCCCTTGAAATGGATAAATTAAATTCAGCCCCTAAAATAGCCATCAAGCAGATAGCTATAAAAAAAGGCGATAGCCTAAGTGCTGCAATTGCAGCAGCAAGCAATATAGCAAAGGATTTTCGCGATAAATTAATGAAGAATATTATTAAAAATGAACCCCATCTTTCGATCTACGGTTGGCAAACCAATGTTGGTTATGGTTCTTTAGCTCACCGCAGGGCTATTCAAAAACACCATCTAAGCATCTATCATCGCCGCAGTTTTTGTGAAGGCATCCTCTCTAATCAGAGCTAATGCTCTTTCTGCAAGAAATTCATTTTTAAGCCTTTTATCTTTTCTCAGCCTCTTTTCAAGCTTGTCTGGATTAGGGTTTATTAATGCCCAATTAGAATTAATCGGCTGAAAACGCTTAGGATCAGCACTAGTAACATAATTCACTAATGCGCCAAGCATGGTTAATCGTGAGAGTGGTGTTTCTTGAGATCGCTTAATTTCACTTAAAATCCTTGAGACAATGCTTCTAGCCACAACGATCCCCGTTCCCGCAGATTCTGTATAGCCCTCTACGCCAGTGATTTGACCTGCGAAATAAATATTAGGGTGGGTTTTTAAAGAAAGGTTTTCTGAAAGCAGAGTGGGGCTATTTAAAAATATATTTTGGTGCATAACCCCGTAACGTACTATATCTAAATTCTCTAAACTAGGGATCATAGAAAAAACTCGCTTCTGCTCTCCCCATTTAAGATTCGTCTGAAAACCGACTATGTTATAAAGTGAACCTAAAACATTATCCTGTCTAAGCTGCACTACTGCATAAGGTTTCTCATTAGGGCGGCGTGGATCTGTTAAACCAACAGGCTTTAAAGGACCGAATCTAAGTGTATCCTTCCCTCTTTCAGCTATCGCCTCAACTGGCATACAGCCCTCAAAATAACGCATATTTTCTTTTTCGAAATCTTGTAGCTCAGCTCTCTCAGCGCTTAATAAAGCTTCTTGAAATCTATAATATTCATCAGCACTATAAAATGGACAGTTAATATAATCATCAGTTTCACCTTTCCCATAACGTGAGGCTTTAAAAGCGATATCCATATTTATACTTTCAGCTGTAAGTATTGGACTTGCAGCATCAAAAAAATTCAGAAAATCCTTTCCTTGAGTAAGTTTCTGTACCTCCTGAGATAAATTCGGGCTAGTTAGAGGGCCTGAGGCGATGATAAGAAATTTATTTTTATTATATTCAGAATTAGCTTCTAAAAAATCAGCAGGTATATTTATAAATTCTTCTCTAATAATCTCTATATAAGGATTTACAGATATAGTCTCAGAAATAATCTCCGCGAACTTATCTCTATCCACAGCTAAAGCTTGCCCTGCTGGTACTTTACTTTTCAGAGCAGAATTTATTATAAGGCTATCGAAAAGCTTCATCTCCTGAATTAAGACTCCACGAGCAGTGGTTAAAAACTCTGAACCTAAGCTGTTACTACAGACAAGTTCAGCGAAATTTTCTGTGTGATGAGCTGGCGTTTTAACTTTAGGACGCATTTCATAAAGTTTCATCCTAATATTTAGATCATAAGCTTTAGCGAATTTAGCGAGCTGAAAAGCAGTCTCAGTACCAGCTAGCCCAGCTCCTACTATGGTTATTTCGTACACAGAGTCCTATTTTAGCAGAGGGCACTATTGCTGAACTCCAATTTCTGCGTTTTTGGCAATAGTGCCTAGAAGGGTTTTAGTGCCGTCCGCAAACACCCACTTCTAGAATGATAAAACTAACTTTAACTAATAATCTCAAGTCGCCCAGTTATCTAATTTTATACAGTTAACTAAATGAAATTAGATAATTTTATTATTTATAATATATTTTTATAGATATATTTAACTATTTGGGTATAATATTTTAGATATATGGCAGATAGAAAATTTCTTAGTGACCTTATATATAATGCCTGCACCTCTAAAAAGGTTACTCTATTATTCGGAGCTAGACAGGTAGGCAAAAGCACATTATTAAAACAGTTTTTAAACGAACAGGAGAAAAAAAAGAAAACCTATAAACTTATAAATGCTGATAACTATTACGATAGAGCATATTTTAATAATACCGATAAAATAACTTTAATTAATGAACTGAGCCAATACGACTATCTCGCTATCGACGAAGCTCAAAAATTAGAAGAGATGGATCTCTTTATAAAAAACTTCGCGGATTACGTGAAAACAGAAAGTCGCCTAATCTTGACTGGATCGTCTAGTATAGAGATTAAGAATCAGATTAAAGAGTCCAATGCTGGTAGAAAGCGAGAGATAGAGATATATCCACCAGCTATATTTGAAATACATAAAGATGAAAAAACAGCGAAGACCAATCTTGAAGATCGTTTAATCTTCGGCTCTTACCCTGAAATATCTTTAAGTGATAAGCCTTTACACAGAGATGAAAAAATCGATTTACTCAGAAGCATAGTTAATGACTATCTCTTTAAAGATATTTTCACTTTAGACGGTCTTAAAAATGCTAGTAAGATAGAACACCTCGCTATGCTAGTGGCTTACAGAGCAGGACAGATATTAAACCTAAATGATTTAGCAAATGAATTACAGCTTAATCGAGCGACTGTAGAGAAATATTTAGAATTAATGGAGAAATCATTTCTGGTGTTTAAGCTAGATAGCTTTTCTAAAGAGGCTGCTACTTCACTGAAAAAACAGAACCCCAGCAACGCCATTAAAAAACAAAAAAAATATTATTTTTATGATAATGGAATTAGAAATGCTTTAATCAATGACTTTTCTGGACTAGCTTTCAGAAGTGATATCGGGGCTTTATGGGAGAACTTTATAATCGCAGAGAAAAGAAAACTAAATAAATATATTCATAGAAATTCTCTTAAAACATATTTCTGGCGAGTAAAAGCAAATCTAGGAGATCAGGAGATAGACTTAATCGAAGAACTCGGCGACGGCAAATTAAATCATCTCTATGCTTATGAGCTTAAATACAGTAAAGAAGAAACTAAGATTAAAATCCCAAGCCAATGGGAGAAAGACTTTCCTCTAGCAAATTTCAATGTTATTAATCGCAGTAATTTTTATGAGTTTTTAGAAAATCTATAGGAAGGTGGTTTCATGCAACGCAAAATTACTGAACATGATTTAATACGGGAGCTAGGTAAATATAACCTTCAGGATGCTCTGCTCGAAATAGGAAAGGTATCTGAATACCTCTATGCTAATCCAGATGCCTCAGATGAAATTACTAATGGCTTTGCTTATAACGATAGGAAGGAAAAGATACTGGTCACTCAGGAGAGCCTAGCTTATTTAATTCAGTTACTTATCATCAGCGGTGCAAATGATACAAAGCCTTCATGCCTCAGTAAGAAAGGCGAGAAGCTAAATCATTTCCTCAATGACAGTAGATATCTTTGGTATAACGTAGTTCATAAATCCCCAAAGCTGAAGCTGGAAAAAGGAAAAGAAATAAACATGAGAGATTCAGATATTTGGAATGCTCAATTTTGGCTACATCTATGGGAAAGACAAGCTAAGTATCAAATTCAGAGAAAGTCTAACCGTAGGCACTTACTAGCTAGGCAGTATTTAATTTTTATTAAAGCCTATAAACATCTCACGGAAAAAGATGCGAAGAAAGAAGAGTTTAAAAAACGTCATAAAAAACTATTTAGTGAAACTATTGCCACTGAAGCAAAGACCAATAGTATTAACCCAGAAATTAAATTTAAAGAAAAGTTTTCTTTATCTCTGAAGTATTTTCTAATATTTGTTTCCCTCGGAGTCCTACACGACAAAGAATTAAGTTGGCAGCGGGATAAGTATGTTTTTAATGGCTGCATAGACTACCAAAATATACGCTGGGAAGAAAAAGATCTTCAAAAAATACAAGCTCGCTTGCTTGAAGTAAATGAGTCAATAGAAAAGGATTCGATTATTAAAGCTCTAATGCCCTTCTCCCTCTCCTATAAAGAATTTCAAGAAAAAGCTAAAGAGTTAAATCCCATAAATCCACTAATGATCTATCCATTGATAAGACCTGATAGAAAATATAAAAACCGTTATCCTTTATTTCTTAGTCCTATATATCCGTATCTGAGAAACATAATTTTAGAAGATGGTCTATTTAATGCCCTAGATGATACTTATAGAGAAGAATTTAAGAGTGAAGGTCTCAGAGCTGCTCAGCCCTTTAGAAGCTTTTATGGGGATTTATTCGAGCAGTTTATTAAAGATCTATTTATTAATATCTATGGTGAAGAAAAAGTTATAGACCTAAATCTAGAAAAGGCTAAAAAGAAAGTCATAAATAAAAAAACCTTTAAAAATGAGGATCTCGTCAAAGTCTCAGATTTAAAAATTATTACGGATAAAAAAATTTATATTATTGAGATTAAATCACTGAAATTAAACTATCACTTCGCACTTAAAGATATTTATGATGAAGATAAAATAGAAAAGAATATAGAAAAGCTCGCGGAGGGTGTTATTCAGCTTTATAGTGAGAGTCTCGCCTGCAAACAATGTAATACTGAAATTGTCTCGAAGGAAGCCACTAAAACTAAAAAGAAAACTGAAATTATGCCAATATTAGTCATTTCAGATCAAGCTTTTAGTTTAATTAGTACTTCAAATAAAGATGGGAACAGTATCTTCCAAGAAAAAATAATTAGCCTTGCTATTAAACATAATCTTTTAAATCCAGATAATAGAACTAAACAGCAGGGTCTAGATTTTAATTTCTATATATTGCCATTAAGATTTTTAGAAGGAAATTTTAATCGCTTAAAAAATAATGAGATTAGCTTAGAATATGCTTGTTATAAAAGTCATTCTAGGACTGTATTCTTTAATTACGATGAAAGTAAAAATACAGATAGCCCAAGCCTAGATCCTGATATTGAGAACTCAAATAGTTATTATGATGAAGCGTTTGAAGAGTTAATGAAATTTTAAAACGCAGGCAGTTTTACCCACGATAAATCGGTAAAATAAACTTAAAAGCACTACCCTGTCCAAGCTCACTCTCACACCAGATCTTACCACCATGAGCTTCAATAATCTGCCTAGAGATCCATAAACCGAGTCCAGTGCCACCGATTTTACGTGTATCACTGTTATCTACTCGCATAAAACGCTCAAAAATCTGTCCTATATTCTCTTTAGGAATACCCATTCCATTATCACTAATGGATACAGAAATTTCATCAAAAAAATTCTCTGGACTCGCTGCCGTGACTATATCTATTTTACAGTTAATCACTTTTCTATCTGGCTTAGAAACCTCTATTGGTGAATACTTTATGGCATTCGAGAATAAATTATGAAATACCCTCTCTACAGCGACTACGTCACAGAGTATATAGGGCATATCAGAATTCACAGACCACTTAACCGAATATGGTTTATGCTGATCCTGAATCTCATCCCATGCTTTTCTTGCAAGAGTCGATATCTCAACTGCCTCGAAATCGCTAAGAAATAATTCATCATTTGACTCTAAGCGCGATAAATCAAGAAAATCATCTATTAGACCAGCGAGTTTTTTAGAAGCCTGATAGATTTCCTCTAAATATTTTTTTGTCAGCTCAGGGCTATATGAAGCATTTAACAAAAGCTCACTAAAGCCTAATATCGCAGACATCGGAGTCCTTAATTCGTGCGAAACAGTGCCTAATATCTGGGTCTTATTTTCGTTAAGCTTAACTAACCTTTCATTATTTAACTGAATATTCTCTAAAGCTGATAGTAAGGAAATTTGATCTAATATTGCACTCATCATTCTATTTAAAAGCTCTAAATCCTTCTTTGGGAGAGCGCCTGGGGACGGCTCGCATTCTTCAGCTTCTGCATTTTTAGCTAAATTACCAGCTGATTTAGTTCGGCTAAAAACAGTGAAGGCAGAACTAATATGGCCTTCAGTTTCTTTATGTATGTAATAAATCTTTTTAAATTCACTAGTGTCAGATTCAGTAATGGAAAATTTAGCTGCTTGCTTATCCTCTTTCCGTGAATAATATATTTTCCCTTCGTAACCAGAAAGATAAAAATAAGCGAAGTCAGCATTTTGAGAAGAAAATTTTTCTACTAATAATTTACAGGTCTTATTTGCAAGTTCTACAAAATTTTTAACATTTAAGATATCAATAAATTCGATTAAATTTTTGGCATCATTATTAGGCATTGCACTAGCTTTTGTATCTCAACAGGGCTTGAAAAATACTACATTTAGTCTTTTTCGATGAATCCTTAAGTTGCGGGCTTAACAGCAATATCATACAATTAAATACGATTATGGATTGGAATCTAGTATCTAAAATTCTGCTGCCTGAATTTATTATTCTTGGTGCAGTGCTTATAACCATTTTACTAAGTCTCATAGACAAGACTAAAAAATATACTGGACTAGTAGCGACCTTCGCACTGTTTCTAGCAGCTTTGGTGGCAGCGATTAGCACTCAAGGCGAGGAAGTTACCAAAATCCTAAATTCAGCTTTTATTTCCGATTCATTATCTAGATACTTAAGAGTTCTAATATATGGCATAGCCGCTCTTATCGCCTTAGCTGCGACTAAATATATAGAAAAGTTTGAAAGCCCTGCTGAGTATTTTCCTATATTTTTGACTGCGACACTAGGAGCAGGTTTCCTTGCTGGCGTAAATGATTTTCTCACTTTATTTATAGGACTTGAAACATTAGGACTCAGTGCTATTCTCTTAGTTTCCTACTCTAGAAAACTTCAAAAATCTAATGAATCTGCGATTAAATATCTTTTAACCGCAGCGGTAGCTACAGGTATCTTACTGTTTGCGATTTCCTTACTCTATGGAATAACAGCTTCTACTAATTTCGCTCAAGTAGCTAGTAGAATAGTACAGTTAGAATCTATTTCTCTACTTTCAGTACCTTTAAAAATATTAATATCAGCTTTATTGGTAGGGGCAATAGCCTTTAAACTAGCAGCAGCTCCTTTCCATAACTGGACACCAGATGTTTATTACGGCGCACCGACGTCTAGCACTCTTTTCTTATCAGTCATTTCTAAAATAGCTGGTTTTGCGGTAGCGATAAGAGTCTTCGGAACAGTCTTTCATAATGAATTCCTTTTACCTATGCTTTCTATCATCGCGGTACTTTCTATAATCGTCGGTAATTATGTAGGTATCATTCAAATCATCAGCAGAGGTTCAGTTAAAAAACTTTTAGCCTATTCTTCTATAGCTCAGTCTGGTTATTTATTAGTTGCACTTGCTTGTCTGAGATTAGAAAGTGTTGGCTCTTTACTGTTATACATCACTATCTATGCGATCATGAACACCTGTGCTTTCGCCTGCGTAATATATTTTGAGCAAGAGACTGGTAGTGATAGTGTTTTCGACTTTGCAGGTTGGATTCAGAAAAAACCTATGCTTACTATTATTTTCTCTATCGCTCTCTTTAACCTAGCGGGCTTACCATTTGTTCCAGCTGGTTTTATCGCTAAATTCTTCCTCTTCTCTACATCATTTAGTTCTGGACTGATTTATGCACCATATTTAGTTATCATTGCTTTAATTGGTTCAGTTATAGCTCTTTTCTATTATTTATATTTAGCTAAATTAATGATAGTAGATGAACCTTCCTTCGCTTTAAAGCAGTTAGAGACTGTAGAGGTAGTAGCTGTAACAGAGGGGACAAGCAAATGTGGATATTCATATGATCCAGCAAGGCTTACAGCGATGCTATCTGTAGGTGTATTAATCATAGTAAGTATTTTTGGAATGGATTACCTTCAAGGTGTCTCAGAGATGGCTATCTATAAGATAGGTGTTTAAGAAAATGGACGATAAAAAACTTAAGCTCTTAGAAAAAGACCTAACTGATACAGATTTAGAATTTTACTTAAAACAGGAACTTGTTTCGGTAGACTGCGAGATGATGGGTCTAAATGTTTATCGTGACAGATTGTGCCTAGTGCAGATCTCTGATGATGATCGCAATGTAAGGTTAGTTAAAATTGAGCAAGGGCAAGATCTAGCACCTAATTTACAGAAACTATTTGAAAATGAAAATGTACTGAAGCTCTTTCACTTTGCTAGAACTGATGTGGCTTGGTTAAAATTCTGGCTGAATATTAGAGTTAAAAATTACTTCTGCACGAAGATAGCTAGTAAAATCGCTAGAACTTATACAGATAAACACGGCTTAAAAGATCTCTGCAAAGAGATTATCGGCAAAGATATTAGTAAAACTCAGCAAAGCAGTGACTGGGGCGGTTCTTACCTGAATAAAGATCAGCTTAACTACGCTGCAAATGATGTTTATTTTCTGCCTGAAATTTATAGAACTCTGCGCACTATGCTAGTCAGAGAGGGGCGTTTAGAGTTAGCAGAAAAAGCGATTAAATGCATAGATACTATGACGGAACTTGATAACCTTGGTTATTTAAGCATTCTAGAGCACTAGGATTGAACCTGCTCATCAAGCATAAATCTCTTTTTCATTAAGACCTTCCCTGCTGGTGCGAGCTTCTCTAAGTCTTCCATCCCAGCCCAAAAGATATCATCTATCTCTGCCGCTGCCTGTATTCTACCTAAATAATCAAAGCTAAAGCAATTCATTATCACTATTCTAGGCTCCTGAAAACCGTAGGCTTCTGCCTCAAAGCGAGTAACAAGCTTTATAGACGAAGGTATAATATCTATCGTTATTTCTTCTTTACATTCTCTGATTAAAGCTTCTTCCAAACTCTCACTTGGATTTATTTTCCCACCTGGAAGATAGTAGTGTTCACGTCCACGTGAACGGCACATTAGGACTTTATTTCCTTCTTGAATTATTCCAGCAACTACTTCAAATTTAATCATAGATGACTGCCTTTCACGGACTTTTTGAATTGCTATACTTAAGTTTTGCATAATGAACCTTACAAAATCAAATATCGAAAAAGATCAAATCGATTTTCCTGCTTTAAAAAATATAGTTTCACGCTTTCAACAAGCTCGCATACTGGTCATCGGTGATTTAATCGTTGATGAATACTTAAGAGGGATTCCCGAAAGAATATCGAGAGAAGCACCTGTAATTATTCTTCAATATATTAATTCTCGCTTTACTCTAGGAGGCTCTGCCAATGCTGCAAATAACCTTGCTAGCCTTTCTGCTAAAACCAGTTTGATGGGTGTAGTCGGGGAAGATAAAACAGCAGAACGATTAAGGGATATATGCAAAGAGAGAGATATAGAACTTTATTACTGCATAGATCCTAGCCGCCCTACCACGCTTAAAACTAGAGTTATCTCTAGTTCTAGCTCTGATCCAGACACAGGAACAGTCTTAAAACAGCAAGTATTAAGAATAGATCATCAAATCAAAGACAAGCTAAATGACGAACTCAGTAAAAAACTTTTAGAGTCATTTAAAGATACTATTCAAAACTACGATTTAATCCTGCTCTCAGATTATGGCAGTGGCGTACTTCATGAGGAGAATGTAAAAGAAATTATAGACTTAGCTAAGTATCATCAAAAAAAAGTCATAGTCGACAGTAATGGTAAATTTTCTAAATACGCTGGTGCTTACTGTCTTACCCCTAATCAGCCAGATGTAGAGGCGACGCTGGGCTGGAAAATTAAAACAGAAGAAGATTTATTTAAGGCTGGCATAGAGTTATTAAATCTAATCGGTACAGAGCAAATGCTTATTACTAGAGGTGCTAAAGGCATGGTTCTATTTACTAAATCAGAAGATGGCGTAAAAGCTGATCTAATTCCAGCCTTTAATATAAGTGAAGTTTTTGATGTGAGTGGCGCTGGAGATACTGTTTCAGCCTGCTTTTCACTAGCTCTAGCCGTCGGCGCTACTAATTTAGAGGCTACTCTTTTGGGAAATATCGCAGCTAGTATAGTCGTAAGAAAATATGGCACGGCGACGACGAATGTAGATGAACTATTACACGAGTTGGATTTTAAGGAAAAAGCTATTTCTGTTTAATGATAAAATTATCCATCCTCACCTATGAAAAAAAAGGCTTTAATTTCTGTTTTCGATAAATCTAAGTTAGAAGAACTTTTAGAAGTTCTTGATACTGAATATGATTTTATCAGTAGCTCTGGCACAGCGACTTTCATTAAAAATGCTGGTTATAAGGTAACTGAGGTTCAGGATCTTAGTAATTTCCCCGAAATACTTTCAGGCAGGGTGAAAACATTACATCCGAAGATTTTTGGAGCCATTCTTTATGACAGAAATAATCACCAGCACTTAGAAGAAATAGAAAAAGAGAATATAGTATCTATAGACCTTGTTATCGTTAATCTTTATCCTTTCGCAGAAGTTACCAAAAACCTTTCATTGAGTGGCACTGACTTAAATGGGACTGTAGCCAAACGAACAAGTTCAAGGCTGAGGAGGACGGAGGATCATGAGGACGACGAAAACGCAGAAATTGAAGATTGCGAGCAGTCCTATGCTGATTTAGATATAGCTATAGAAAATATAGATATAGGCGGACCAAGCCTTTTAAGAGCAGCTTCTAAAAATTTCAGGCACGTTATTACACTGTCTAATCCTGATCAATACGATGCTTTTACTGAGAGATATAAAAGTAAATCTCTAGATCTAAATTACAGAAAACAGCTAGCTGCTGAGACTTTCAGAATGACCAGCGCCTATGATGCTGTAATAGAAAGATTTCTAGCTCAAGCTAATGCTGATTCGTTTAAGACTAATGCTGAAATTGACTTGACGGCAGAGAATTTATTACCAGAAAAGCTTACTTTAAATTTAGAAAGAGTTAAAACCTTAAGCTATGGTGAAAACCCTCATCAGCAGGCTGGTCTTTATGTAGAATCTAATTCAAAATATAGAGGGCTTGCTGATGCAAATAAACTACATGGAAAGGATCTAAGTTTTAATAATTTACTTGATCTTTCTGCTGCCTATAACATCGTCCAAGAATATGGTCCAGAGATTCCTTGTGCCGTTATCGTTAAACACAATAATCCTTGCGGTGTCGCTATAGCTCCAAATATCACTTTAGCCTTTATAGAAGCCCTTGCAGCAGATTCTGTAAGCGCATTTGGTGGAGTGGTAGCTTTAAATAATCCCGTAGACATAGCTCTAGCAAATGAATTAAGTCAAATTTTCCTAGAAGCAGTTATAGCTCCGAGCTTCACCCCTGAAGCCTTTGCGATACTTACCCAGAAGAAAAATATCAGATTAATAGAGCATCCTAATTTTAAAAATTCTCAAAATCTTTTAGATATTAAAAAAATTGATGGTGGTTTCCTTATACAAACAGCTAATCATCAGCTTATAGACCAGACTTTATTAAAAACCGTTACTAAGACGAGCATAGACGAAAGCCTGTGGGTGGATCTCATACTAGCTTTAAAAGTGGTTAAGCACGTTAAATCTAATGCTATAGTGACGACTCAAGGCGGCAGGACACTGGGAATCGGTGTAGGTCAGACGAATAGAGTGAAGTCAGTAGAAGATGCTCTGCGTAATTTTGATTTAGATACTAGGGGAGCAGTTATGGCTTCTGATGGTTTTTTCCCATTTGCTGATAATATACACCTTGCTGCCCAAAACCATATAGCTGCGATTATTCAACCAGGTGGTTCTATTCGTGATGAAGAAGTTATTAAAGCCTGTGACGAATTAGGGATTGCGATGGCGTTTACACATATAAGGCATTTTAAGCATTAAGGACGTGTAGCGAAACTCTAATTGCTGCGTTTTCGCCCGCCTTATGACCCTGTTTTAAACTTTAAAAACTCTCTAATAAATTCATCTAAAACTTCCGTACCGTTAATTACAGCATCAACATCACGGGTCTCATACTTAGTTCTGTGATCCTTAACTCTTCCTTCGTCAAAGACATAGGAGCGAATAGCATTTCCCCAAGAAGCATTCAAAACTTCTCCTTTAAGCTCAGCGAGCTTCTTCTGCTCTTCCTCTTCCTGTAAGGCTAGCAGCTTAGATTTAATCTGTTCTATAGCTCTATCTTTATTTTGAGCTTGGCTGCGCTCTTGAGTACATTTCACAGCAAACCCAGTAGGTATGTGCCTTACCCTAACAGCTGTCTCGACTTTATTTACATTCTGTCCGCCCGCTCCACCAGAGCGCATAGTAGTAATTTCCAAATCAGATTCTTTAAAACCTTTTAGTTCAGTAGAACTATCTATTACAGGACAGACTTCAATCCCCGCAAAACTGGTCTGCCTGCTATCAGCAGAAGATTTAAATGGAGATTTGCGCACTAGCCTGTGAACGCCTTTCTCCGCTGAAAGATAACCATAGGCATAAGGACCAGAAATTTTTAAAGATGCTGATTTAATCCCAGCTTCCTCGCCATCAGATTTATCTAAAAGCTCTACTGTAAAGCCTTTCGTTATCTCCGCCCAGCGTGTATACATTCTTAAAAGAATCTCTGCCCAATCCTGAGCATCAGTACCACCAGCTCCAGCATTGATATTTATAATCGCAGATGATTTATCATAATCCCCAGACATCATCAGGAGAAACTCATAGTCCTCTAATTCTGTTAATAATTTAAAATATTCTTCGCGAATTAATTCATCTAGATCCTGCTTTTCGAATTCTTCCTCTGTCTCAGCTAGCATCTCCTGCATAGCTAAAAAATCTTCTAGACGCCTTGCCCAAGAGTCTATTTTATCTATCTGCTCTTTTTTAAAACTAATCTCTTTGGATATAGCTTGAGCCTCGCTGACATTATTCCAAAAGCCCTCGACTAAGGTCTTCTCCTCTAAAATCTTTAATTCTTCTTTGAGCTCATTAAGGTCAAAGACACTCCTTGATTGAATTATATTTACTAGAAATTATCTCGGAATCTATAGCTGTTTGAAGATATTCTGGCATAGAGGGCTTATTTTAGCAGGAAAAGTTTATGTACGTTGGGACTGCTCGCAAACCTGCAATTTCTGCATTTTTGAGCAGTCCCATGTTAACTAGACTATATAAGAATAAATTTTTAGGATTAGATTTATAATTTAGTAATTCCACCAAGCAAAGTTCTATCCCAATGCTCACAGACTACAGTGAAATACGAAAGATACACAAGAAAAAGTTCTCTGAACAAGAAAGAGCTTGGTGCCAATTTTTCCGTGATGAAGCTCTTGCTACTTTTATGGCTTCATTTATTAAGCTCAATAAAGAAGAAAATCAGACAATCCGAATTTTAGATGCTGGTGCAGGAGATGGAATTCTTGCTTATGCTGCCGTACAACGCTGCTTAGATTTAGGTTATAAAAATATTGAAGTCTGTTTATATGAAATTGACAAAGACTTGATAAAGCTTTATAGATAGTAATTTTAAGTTTCTCCTTAAAAAACTGTCTAAGACGAAAATAAGCTTAAAATACCATATTTTTAATAAAGATTTTTTAAACTTTGATCCCAAGCACAGTAACAGTTTTGATATCGCAATATTAACCCTCCGTTTAAAAAAACTCTCTCTAGTAAACAAGATACTGTTGCACAAAATGAAATTCTACAATCATGCGAGCAAAAGATAAATACAACAAGCCTATATACTAATCACTATGTTGATTTCATGAGCCTTTGCCTTGACTATCTCAATCATTCTGGACAACTCATTTCTATAACACCTAGGAGTTTTACTTCTGGAGCTTATTTTAAAAACTTTAGAAATAAATTACTAAAAGAATCTAACTTAGAAGCTGTTCATCTCTTTTCATCAAGAAAAAGTATTTTTAAAAATAATTCCATTTACCAAGAAAATATCATTTGTAAATTTATTAAGGGAACCAAGCAGAATTCATCAATTTCGCTATCCTGCTCTATTGATATGGACTTCAATAAATCTTTTACTCAGAAGAAATTACCTAATAAACTTCTAATCAAATCCTTTGTAAATGATAATTTCATATTCATACCAGAGAATAATGCTCAAGCTAAAGCTATCAAGGAGTTGCAAAAATTTGAAGATGGATTTGATAATTTAGCTTTGTCAATTAATACCGGTCCAGTAGTGCCTTTTAGAGCAAAAGGTCTTTTATCTAAAGTTAAACATAAAAATTCCATCCCTCTGCTGGGGCTTAATAATGTGGAGATGCTGGCTGTAAACTGGTCAGAATATAATAAATATGAAGCTTACGGACTTGCAGCTTTTCTTAATTCAAGCCTTGTTGATAATTACTTCAGATCCCTTTCTGGAAGCACACAGATTAATAAAAATGAGCTATTAACACTACGGTTACCTAGCCTGAAACAGTTAAGCCAGCTTGGTAAGAAACTTTTGAAAAAAGCTGAGGGATTTGACCAGAATATTATTGATGAGCTTTTTGGGCGTTTATAATTATCAATATGACATATGATCTTAATGAATCAGTAAATAAATTAAAAAAAGTTATTCATACAACCCAAACTACATATAGCATCGCAGAGATTCTCTCTTTATATAGAGATAATGAATTAATTTTAAGACCCCAATATCAAAGGTTTTTCCGCTGGTCACCTTTACAGAAAGCAAAATTAATTGAATCTATACTTCTTGAGATTCCCATGCCAATTTTCTTCGTATATTCAACCCGCGAAGGGACATTTGAGGTTATAGATGGACAGCAAAGACTGTCTACTATAATTGAGGGCTTTACTTCGAGCTGTTTACACGAAATTACCAAAATGAAAAATATTTCACAGAAAAATTTAGAAACTCGTCATCTGAATGCCCTTAATGTACTTCATTTTTTTGGCTCCTTTAACACAAAAGATACCCCCTACGAGCAAAGAGGATTTGAAAGGCCAGATATTAAACTTGCACATGAATTATTAACTCATCTTATGGAAAAAACATCGTGAATGAAAAGAGTTTAAAGCTTAAACATTTTGACTTTCGTATGAATCAGTGGAGCAAGCTGCTATCCGTATATTCAAAAGCAACATTAGAATATTTAGAATTAATCAAAACTAATACAGACGATCTTCTTTACCGATGTTCAGGATAAAAGCTCCATGCGCCTAAATAAATTCCTAGCCGATCAAGGACTCTGCTCCCGCAGACAAGCTGACATAAAAATCAGTCAAGGATTGGTTTCCGTAAATACCATTGCCGTAAGCCTAGGCTACTGCCTAGAAAGTGGTGACACTATTACTTATGAAGGTCGAGAATATATCTACAATCCACAAGACTCACAGAGATTAATTTATCTAGCATTAAATAAACCCGTGGGGGTGGAATGTACATGCAATAAAGAGATAGCAGGGAATTTAATTCATTTTTTAGAAAAAAAACCTGAATTTCAAGAATTAAATAAATTACTCATAAATAATCAGAACGGCATGAAAGAAAGCAGGCCTCAGCTTCGCCTCTACCCCATCGGCAGACTGGATAAAAATTCACGAGGCTTACTAATTCTTACTAATGATGGTGATATAACGCATAAACTCAGCCATCCTAAATTCGAGCATGAAAAAGAATATTTAGTTACAGTAGATAAACCAATCACCAAGAAGTTTTTAAAAGATTTAAGTGCTGGAGTTGAGATTATAATTAAAAAAAATGGCATTAAAGCGAGAACTTTACCATGCTTAGTGAATCAAGAATCAGAGACATCCTTTAAAATCATTCTAAAACAGGGTTATAAAAGACAAATTCGTCAATCCTGTAAAGTTTTAGGCTATAAAGTGGTGGATTTACTACGTTTTCGTATCGCAAAATTAAATTTATACGAATTATCACTAGATGAAGGTGAGTTCAAGCTAGTAGATAATTTATACTATTGATTGATGCAACGAAAGATTTTAAGAATTCTTAAAAACAAAGTAGTAATAGCTATACTAATTGCACTTTTAGCTTTACCCTTTTTATTCCGTCTCTCGGTACCTATATTAAATAGGATATTAGGTGCCCCATCTCTAGATATTTTAGAGAATTACCAGCCTATAGGTAGTATAGAAGTCTACGACTATAAAGATAAACTAGCTGGAGTGCTTCAGGGAGAGGAGGACAGGCAGGTTATACAGTTAGACCAAGTCTCAGACTTAGCTAAAAAATCCATTCTAGCTGCTGAAGATAGCCAGTTTTTTAAACACTCTGGTTTCAGTTTAACCAGTTTACTTAGAGCTGTAATCACGAATATTAAAGCTGGGAAAGTAGTTCAAGGTGGTAGTACTCTTACGCAGCAGATGGTGAAGAATCTCTTTATCCGTGAAGATGAAAGGTATCAGAGAACTTTAAGAAGAAAAGTTATAGAGCTTCTTATCGCTCTTGAAGTGGAAAGTAAATACTCTAAAGAAAGAATACTTGAGATATATCTAAACCAAGTCTATTTCGGTAATTTAGCTTATGGTATAGAAAGAGCAGCACAAAGATACTTTAGCAAACATGCAAGTAAGTTAGATTTATTAGAATCTTCTTATTTAGCTGGATTGTTAACCGCTCCTAGTCATCTTTCTAAAAATTTAAAAGAGGCACAAGTCCGCCAGCAGTATGTTTTAGACAGAATGTTGGAGTTAGGTTATATCACCAAAGAAGAATATGCTAAAGCAGATATTCATAAAATGCAGTTTAAAAAATCACAGGGAAACTTAGCTCAATATCCCTATTACTTTAGCTACGTAGAACAAGAGCTTAATAAGAGGTTTACCAGGAATCAGTTAAAGACTATGGGATTAAAAGTCTATACTGGCCTCGATCCTAAAGCCGAGATGGCTGCTGCTGAAATTATGGAAACTGGTATCAAGAATGCTGCCTCTGGAATTAATCAAGCGGCTTTAGTTACTATTGACGTGGAAACCGCTCAGGTAAGAGCTTTAGTAGGAGGAGTCGGTAATTTCTGGCAGAACCAATATAATAGAGCAACTAACGTACATACCATTGGTAGTGCTTTTAAACCCTTTGTGTACTTAACTGCTTTTATGAATGGTGTCATAGATCAGAACACTATCATCAAAGATGAGCCTATAGTCTTCGATGACGCTTCTACAGAAAGCATGGTGTGGTCACCACAGAATTTCGACTTAGAATTTCATGGACCTACGACGGCAAGAGCAGCTTTAATTTTCTCACGTAATATTCCAGCTATTAAAGTCGCTATGCAAGCTGGTCTTAACAACGTTATAGACACTGCACATAAAGCAGGTATTAAATCTGAGATGCAGCCAAACTTATCACTAGCATTAGGATCTGGAGCATTTACTCCACTAGAAGTAGCGACTGCTTATTCTACCTTTGCTCGTGGTGGAGTTAGAGTAGAACCAATTCTTATTAGAAAAATTTTAGATAATAAAGGAAACTTAATAGAGAAAAATGATCCCGTAGCCGTAGATGCCCTTCCACAAAGGCATGTATCGTTATTAGTCGAAATTTTAAAAGATGTAGTTAACTATGGAACTGGTGCTTTAGCTAAAATCGAAGGACGAGTCGTCGCTGGTAAGACTGGTACTGCGGATGGTAGTAGAGATATATGGTTCACGGGATTCACTCCAGATACAGTTACCGTTGTTTGGGCTGGTAATGAAAGAAATCGAGAAGTGCTTTCTAGTTATGCGACTGGTGGTAGCACTCCAGCTTGGATATGGCGTGAATTTATGCTTAAGTATTATGAAAATAATCCAAGAGCAGCTGTTGATTTTAAATTTAATAATAATTATGTATCAGCGAAGATAGATCCTCTTACGGGGCTTCTCGCTACTGAATACACTCCTAATCCAGTAGAGATGAGGTTTACACCAGGTACAGAACCTAAGCGATATGCGCCAGTTCCAGACACTAGTGATATTAAATCTAGATCTGATGAAGCAGAGGATGAAAATTTTACGAATATTAATGATCGTAAAATGTCAGAAGAAGATGAAAAGATTCAGATGCTTAAAAAAATTAACGAATCAGAAAAAGCTAAAAAGCCTGAGACTAAAAGAAATTTACCAGAGCCGAAAACTAAGCCTAATGCGACATTCAGCGAGTATCAATAATGGATAAAAAAAATCGAATCTATGGCGCTAAGCTCATTTTAGAATACATCAAGTCTGGTGGTTCTATTTCCAAAATATGGTTAGCCAAAAGCTTAAATGCTCTAACTCAAGAAATCGAAGAATTAGCCAGAAAGCATAAAATCCCAGTAAATAAAGTCGAAAGAAAAGAATTAGATAAAATATCTGATGAATATAAGGGGAAATCTGTAATCGCAGAAGTTTCACCCATAACTCTTTATGATGAAAAGTTTTTATTAGAGCAAGGCGGTGACAGGACTTATATTTTTGCAGTAAATATAGAAGACCCACAGAATTTAGGAGCTATGCTTCGCTCAGTTCATGCTTTTTCTGCTGATGGCTTAATAGTTAGTAATCGCAACACTACGACTATAACTGACTCAGTTATTAGGGCTAGTGCTGGTGCAGTATTTAACACTAAAGTTATCAGAGTAGGAAATATTAGTAATACGCTAAAAAAGCTTAAAGAAAATCAGTACTGGGTTTATGGTACTGACGTTAAATCAGAGAATAGTGAAGAAATCAGGAAAGTGAAATTCGATAAAAGATCGGTAATTTTACTGGGTAATGAAGGGAAAGGTCTTGGTCCAACCCTTAAAAAAGCCTGTGATTTTATGGTTCACATCCCCTGTGCATTTAATAGTTTAAATGTTTCCGTCGCAACGGGCATAATATTAAGTAGCGTCTACGAACAAAGAAAAGATCAATGATCAATCTTGATATGGAATTTAAGGATTACTATAAAACTTTAAATATAAGTTTCGGAGCTAGTGACGAAGAAATTAAGAAATCCTATAAACAGTTAGCTAAAAAACATCATCCCGATAGTGATGGTGGCTCTGAAGAAAAATTTAAAGAAATACAAGAAGCTTACGAAGTTTTAAAAGACAAAGCTAAAAAAGATAAGTATGACTCAATGCATAACAGTCAGACTAATTTTTCCTCTAAAAACAATACCTATCAAAGTAAGTCTTCAAGCTATTCATACACGAATGGAAATCCTAACAGTTCTAATACAACAAATAATCAAGCTAACGCTAATTCACAAAGTAATACCAAGAATAATGACAATAATGCTTCTAGTGCAAACAATACGCAGCAAGCAAATAACCAGCAAAGCTATCAACAAAAACAATACAATGACGTAAAATACAAAAACGCCAATACTAATTCTCAAAATAAAGAGAAAAGCTCAAACACTAAATCTAACGCTCCAAATGAATCCTTCAGTGATTTTTTCCAGATGTTTTTTGGGGAAAGTAAAGAAAAAGCTAAAGGTCTCAAAGGTGCTGATTATGAGATGAATATCGAGCTAGATTTAGAAGACGCTTATAATGGCAGCACTCGTAAACTTGAAATAACTAGTACTGGTCAAGGACAGAGAAGGCTAGAAGTTCTTATTCCACCAGGTGTTCGTGAAGGCAATAAAATAAAAGTCGCTGGTGAAGGTAAAGTCGGGAAAAATGGCGGTGAGAGCGGTGATTTATACCTAAAAGTAAAAATCAAAGAACATCCTCTTTTTAAAATGGATGGTGATGATATACACAGTACTCTAGAATTAGAGCCCTATGAGGCTATACTAGGCACGGAGAAAGAAGTTCTAACACTTGGCTCTAAAGTAGAAATAGTAATTCCACCTCAGACTAATCATGGAAAAATACTTCGCCTAAGAGGGCGCGGGCTTATGAATACTAAAACTAAAGTACAGGGCGATCACTTTGTGCATACTGCGATTAAAATTAAAGACCACTATACATTTGAAGAATTACAGCATTATAAAGCTATAAAAAAAATTAATCAAAATTGAAAATGCGATTATGGAGCAGCTCCAAAGATGGAATCTTACTAAGGGCTTAATATGCTAGATAGATAAAATCAGCCCTAGGATTAGTTCCTGTATTTTTCTGTTTTTTAATTTTCTCAGGCTTCACTGCCTTAAGCTCAAAATCAAAATCCTTCAAAAATTCAAAAGCCTTTAAATTATAGGCATAATTCTTACGATGTTCGACTAATTTTATAGAGGACTCTATCACTTTACCAGTCTCATCTATCTCAAAAGTATAACTACAAAACTGATCATTTCTGTGCTTATCTGTAGGCTTGTTAAAAAGGATCTGATCATTATCTAGTAAGAAAAATTTCCATTTAAGATTCAGTTCCTGCGGCTCAATGCCTTTCACTGCGACATTATGAAAATCGATATTATAGGTTTTTAAGGTTTCAGCACGAAGAGGCATCGAAAAATTATTTAAGATGCAAGCTATAAACAAGCAAAGTATATAACTCAACGCAGGAAACCAATTTAAGCTTAATGACTTGTGCATGGATAAAAGTATTATACATTAAGCTAAAATAAGCTAAATGCAAGCTTTAGCGAAGGAAACTATTCCCATTCACTGGAATCATGAAAACAGGTCTGTATCTATCATCGACCAAACTCTTCTACCTTATGAATTAAAGTGGGTAGAAATAAAGACTTATGAGGCGATGGCAAATGCTATTGAGAATATGCTTCTACGTGGAGCACCTTTAATCGGCATCGCTGCTGCATATGGCATGGTACTTGCTTTACAGGAATTTATAGAGACTAACGCTCGTTATCACAGTTTAGAAAAAGATCATGAAAACAATGAAAATATAAAAAATGCTGCTCTGAACCAGTCTTTAGAAGATAGATTAATTAATTTTCTAAACCAAGCCTCAAATAGACTACTTTCGACACGCCCGACTGCGGTAAATCTAGCTTGGGCATTAGGAGAAATGGCAGCCACTATTCAAAAAAATCACAAAGATGAAGCTCTGCAATCGTCACTTGAGCAAAATACTTACTTGCAAAAACTACACCAAATACTTTTAAATAAAGCTCTCTGGATTCAAGAAGATGATTATAATCGCTGCAAAGCAATGTCTGAACATGCTTTAGCTTTAGTAAAAAAGGATTTTGCTGAAAAAATTAAAACACAAGGTGATAAGGTGGTTGAACAAACAGGTAAATTAAATGTTCTCACTCACTGTAATGCTGGCGCCTTAGCTACTGGCGGCTATGGCACTGCTTTAGGCTTAATCAGAAGTTTACATCGCGAAGGCTTACTTAATATGGTTTATTCTGACGAAACTCGCCCTCGCCAGCAGGGTTCTCGCCTCACCGCTTGGGAATTAGCACAGGAAGGCATTCCAGTCACTATGATCTGCGATACTATGGCAGGTTTTATGATGAATAAAGGAATGATAGACCTAGTAGTAGTAGGTAGTGATCGCATTACTGCAAATGGTGATGTCGCTAATAAAATAGGTACTTACCAAGTAGCGATTCTTGCAAAACATCACCAAATACCTTTCTATGTCCTAGCCCCAGAAAGCACTATAGATTTAAATTTAAAGACTGGCCATGAAATCGAGATAGAATATCGAAACACAGAAGAGGTTAGCCACATAAATGGCAAAGCCTGCACTTTTATTAAGAGGAACGACGAAAACGCAGAAATTGGAGTTCGAGAACAGTGCCGAGACTTAAATTCCGTTACTGAGGTGATGTTCCTTAACCCTGGCTTCGACGTCACTCCAAATTCATTAATTAGTGGAATAATTACAGAAAATGGCATAATCGGTATGTAGCCGAACGAACAAGTTCAAGGCTGAGGAGGACGAATGACCGCATTGCACCAAGCGTACATGAAGATCATGAGGACGACGAAAACGCAAAAATTGGAGTTCCGCTACACGCCCATAATGCTAGAATCAAATAAATAAGTATATATGAAAGTAGAACTTTTGACTGAAGAAAAAACCAAACTACCTATATTTCCAGATATTACTATCGAAACGAAAGCACAGATTACAGGTACTTTAGAAAAAGTTGGGATGGAGAAAGTTGAACTTGCTCTTAAGCTTCAATCTAGTAAAGGAGAAATCACTCAAATTCCAGCTTTCGCAAACCTTTATGTCAGCCTAGATGCTCCTCATAAGAAAGGGATACATATGTCTAGGCTCTTATTACAAGCACATAAGACTTTTGATGAAGAGGCTTTAAGCTATGAATCTCTTGGGGATTTAGTTAAGAAATTAAAAGAATCTCATGCAGATATGAGTTTAAATGCTTTTGTTGAAATCGAGTTTGATTATATGTTACGCAGACCAGCTCTAGTGAGCGATAACGATGCTTGGAGATCTTACCCAGTGGTTTTAAAAGCTGAGATAAACCATGTAGATGAAATATCCTTCACGACCAGCATTCGAATAACCTACTCTAGTACCTGCCCTTGCTCGGCAGCACTATCAAGACAGCTTATACAAGAAGAGTTTTTAAAAACATTTGGGGATAAAGCTCCTAGTGTTACAGATATATATAACTGGTTAGGTAAAGAAGAAAGCCAAGTAGCTACTCCTCATAGTCAAAGAAGCTATGCTGATGTAGATTTTCTGCATACTGGAGAGTCTAAACTTAGTGGGACTGCTCGCAAACGTAAAAGTTCAAGCGAATCCCTCAATCTAGATGAGATGATAGATGGTCTAGAAAAGGCTATCTCTACACCGGTACAAGCAGCTGTCAAAAGAGAAGATGAACAAGAGTTCGCTAGGCTTAATGGCAGAAACTTTATGTTTAGTGAAGATGCTGCAAGAAGATTAAAGTTTTTCTGTGAGAGCCTAGAATACCTTTCAGATTTTAGTATTAAAGTACAGCATTTAGAGAGTCTTCATGCACATAATGCCGTAGCCTTTGCGAGAAAATCATCTAGCTGAACTATGCAGAATTAACTAGACCACGTGAATATATGATTCTAGCCGCAATGCAAGAAACTGAGTTTTCTCATTGCCTCTTTAATTATGTTAGACGCATTCGCTAAACACTCATCTATAGCTAGTATCGAAGTCGGCATTAATGCACTGATGGAAAGATATAACGCAACAGCTGGAAATATCGCTAACGCTGGCACTCCTAATTATTTAGCTAAAGAAGTTAGCTTTGAAGATGACCTAAAAAGAATACAGGATAAACTGCGTTATAACACTGAACCTGAGCTGACTCAAACAGATGAGGGTCATTTTCACATTACAGCAAATAGTATCTACGAAGCTAAAGTAGAAATTGCAGAACCTGATCGCGATTTTATGACTACAAACAATACAGTAGATCTTGAAAGAGAGATACTAACACTAGGAAAAACAGCGATGAAATACCGTGCTGTAGCCACTATGGCTAGAAAAACTTTTGAAGGCTTAAACAGCATTATTAGAGGATAAATTAAATTATGCAAAGCTATGACTTAATGGATATCGCAGGTAGCGCACTCAGAGCTGAAAGGCTGAGAATGGATGTTATCGCAGGTAATATCGCTAACATGAATACTACGCATGCCGCAGATGGCACAGTTCAACCATATTTAAGAAAACTAGTATCTTTTAAAACTATTATGGATGAACAAACTGGCATAGTAAAAGGGGTCGCCGCAGACAGCATCATAAACGATGTGGAAGCCTTAAACACAGTCTACGACCCTAGTCATCCTGATGCCGATAATAAAGGTTATGTCTATTATCCGAATATCTCTATAGAAGAGGAAATGACAGATTTAATTACTTCTAAATCAGCTTATCAAGCAAATATCACTAGTATTCAAACCTTTAAAGAGATGTTCCGTGCAGGATTGGAGATTTAAAACTCAGAGGAAATAAATTATGGACGCAATAACTAACTTAAAACTTTTTAACACTTCCGTGGAAACACCTCTATTACAGGGAAGCACTGCCTATTACGACAAGCTGAAAAGTGGTTCAGTAGAGACATTTCAAGAGACTCTAGAAAAATCTATTGCGACACTGAACGATCTATCAACCAAATCTGGAAAGGCAATGGAAGATTATATATCTGGCAAAAATATAGATGCAAGCTCAGTAATGCTTACTATGGAAAAATCTGGCATGGCAACGAATCTGGCCATTCAAGTCAGAAATAGATTATTAGAGGGTTATAGAGAGCTTAACAGTATTCAAGTGTAGTTAATAAAAAAGTTTTAAATAAAAGGGTGATTGGAAGTAAATGGCTGAAGTAGAAGAAAGACAAGGTGATCTAATTGAGGATGGGTCATCAGATGATATTTCCTCTGAATCAAAAAAGAAAGGACCTAATTTAGTCCTTATTATTAGCATCTCTCTTCTTGTTGTAGTGACAGGCATAGCTGCTTATTTTATTTTCAAACCTAAATATACAGTACTGTTCTCAGGATTAGATACCTCTGATGCTGCTGCTATAAGCTCTTATTTAAAAAAAGAAAACATTAAATTTAAAATAGAAGGCGACGGCGATACCATACTTGTAGCTGGAACCTCTGTACCTAAACTACGCTTAGATGTCGCTGGTAAAGGTATGCCAAAAGGAACTGGAGTTGGCTTTGAGCTTTTTGATAAAAAAGACATTACCGTAACTGACTTCGGTGAAAAATTAAAATATCATCGCGCGCTCGAAGGAGAATTAGCTAGAACTATTTCTTCATTAGAAACTGTAAAAGTAGCAAGAGTACACTTAGTCATACCCAAGAAAAGTGTTTTTGCGAATAAAGAAGAACCAGCTAGTGCTTCTGTTGTTATAACGACGATGTACGGTAAAGACCTTACCCAAGATCAAGTTAAAGGTATTCAACATTTAGTCGCAAGCTCTATACAAGGCTTACAACCAGACAAAGTACAGATTACAGACCACACTGGAAAATCTTTAGTCAGCTTTACTACTGAACAAGCTCTTTTTGCAAATAAGCTAGAAATGAATGAGCAAAGACAGAGAGACTTTGAAAAACGCCTAGAGAAAGATCTTCAGGGTCTTCTGAGTCCGATTCTTGGTGATGGCAATGTACTAGTTAACGTTAAAGCTGAATTGAATTTCGATGAAAAGGAAATGAATATTGAGACCTACGCTCCTACAGATGAAGCTGGCACGAAGCATGATCCAGTCGTCAGAAGTGAAAAACTGGTAACTGAAAAATATGAGAAGAACTCTAATGAAGGAGTGCGTGGTATTCCAGGAACCAAAAATAATGTCCCAACATTTACTGGAGTAGACGTAGAGAGCATTCAAGACGTAGGTCCTAGAAAAGATTACGTTAAAGAAGATAAAACCATTAACTATGAAGTCAGTCGCATGGTAGAAAAAGTTAAGAAAGCTACTGGTGTTATTAGAAAAATTTCTGTCGCCGTAGTAGTTAATAAGGATTTATCCCCACAAGAAAGAGCCGTACTTAGACAGACTGTAACTGTAGCCTCTGGTATAGATACAGAAAGGGGTGATCAAGTCATAATTACTGGTATTAAATTCTCTACATCAAGATACATAGATCTTGAATCAATAGAAAGAGAGAAGAGTGAACAAGAGCTAAAACGCAAAGCCACTATCAAAAAATTCGCATTCTTACTTGGAACCCTGATTGTTGGTGGAATAATGACAGCAATAATGTTAGCACTGATGAAACAAAGTATTAACTCTGATAACACAGAAGAATTAGATAAATTACTAGATGAAGATGAGGTAGCTATTTTGAGTGATATTGATGATAAGATCGAAGAAGCTGAATTAGCTTATAGCAAAAAGATTAGCTTAGATGGTAATAAAACTATTACTAAGATGAAAGATGAATTACAGAAAACCATCGACGAGAATCCTAAAGCCGTAGCGAAAAGCTTAGAAAGTTACATAAATGAAGTAGGAATCTAAATTAATTGAATTTAAACGACAAAAGAAAAAAAGTTTTTTCTAATAAACTGGAATCTCAGTCTAAACCAGTCGTTATCGGTGGTGTAAGTGATGACGAGATAAAGGATCTGCCGACTAAAGAGCAAATTCTAAGGGAAAGAATTACTGAAGCCGAAATTAAGGTCAGAAAATATTTACAGCAAGCCACCGAAAAGGCTGACGCTGAAGCTAACGCCATCATCACTCGCGCAAGAGAAGAAGAGCAGTTTATACGAGATACTGCTTATAATGAGGGATTTGAAAAAGGTGAGCAGGATGCAACTAACACAATACATGAGAAATTCAGCACTATACTTTCAAACAGTGCAAACATTCTAAACTCTCTTGAACAAGAAAAACGTGAAGCCTTAGAAGATGAAGAAAGCAGTGTATTAGATTTTATTTTCATTTTAGCCGAGAAAATTATTGGTAAAGAACTCTCTCTAGATAAAGAGTCTATGCTCGGTATGGTAAAAACTGCTATCTCAGAATTGAACTACAAGCAAGATGTCAGCCTATTCCTCCCCCCAGAAACTGCTCTACATTTAAACAAAGTAAAAAAAACTATTCTAAGCGAATTTCCAGACTTAGAAAATTTAGTTATCGTGGCAGACTCTGCTCTTAAAGATGGGGATTTAATCGTCGAAAGTAAAAAAGAAAGGTTAGATTTCAGATTAGCAGCCCAAATAAACGCTCTCGCTGAGAATTTAAAACAGAAGCGTATCTTTAAAGCTGAAGAAATAAAACTTAAGACAGAAACAGAGGATATTTAAGCTTAAAAGCCTTAAGTAAAGAAGAGGATAAGCATATGAAACTAAATTTTCCTGAATTAAAAAATGATTTAAAAGACTGCTCTCAAGTCCGCACACTAGGAAAGGTTTCTAAAATTATCGGTTTAACTATCGAAGCGGACGGACTAATAGTGGAACTCGGCGAATTATGCCTAATTAAATCAAGAAATAATTACCTGAAAACCGAGGTAGTAGGCTTCAGAGACAATTACACACTATTAATGCCACTTGGCGAAGTTCAAGAACTTAAAATGGGAGCAGAAGTAGTGCCTACTGGAAAACAAGTTTCCATTAAAGTAGGACCTCGGCTAAAAGGCAGAATTTTAGATGCTTTCGGTGAACCACTCGACGAAGGAATTAAACTTAGAGCTGAACACACCGCTACGCAATGGCCAGCTAAAACTTTAAATCCCCTGAAAAAGAGTCGCATAGAAGAACAGATGTTCTTTGGAGTCAGAGCCTTAGATGGTTTCTTATCCTGTGGAAAAGGGCAGCGTATGGGAATCTTCGCTGGTTCAGGTGTAGGTAAAAGTACTCTAATGGGCATGATCGCTAAAAACGCAGATGCCGATATTAACGTCATTGCCCTTATTGGTGAGCGAGGTAGAGAGGTAAGAGAATTTATCGAAGAAAGCTTAGGAGAAGAAGGTTTAAAAAAATCAGTAGTAGTAGTAGCTACAGGAGACCAGCCTAGCTTAATTAGAGTCAAAGCAGCTCTATTCGCTCATTCTATAGCAGAATATTTCAGGGATGTAGAAGGGAAAAATGTTTTACTAATGTTAGACAGTGTTACACGTGTAGCTTTAGCTCAAAGAGAGATAGGACTAGCAGTAGGCGAACCGCCTGCGACTAGAGGTTACACACCTAGTGTATTTTCGTTAATTCCAAGACTACTAGAAAGAAGTGGCACTGGTGAGAAGGGCAGCATCACAGCACTCTATACAGTTCTTGTAGAGGGTGATGATATGAATGAACCTATCAGTGACCTTGCTAGAGGTGTACTCGATGGTCACATAGTACTTTCGCGGAAACTAGCTCATAGAAATCATTTCCCCGCTATAGATGTACTCCAGTCAGTGAGCAGGGTTATGGGTAGCATCGTCACCCCAGAGCATAAAGAAGCAGCTAGCCTTCTTCGCACCTACATGGCAAGCTATGAAGATGCTAAAGACCTTATTAATATTGGGGCTTACCAGCGAGGTAATAACCCAGCTATAGATAAAGCTGTGGCAGCGATAGATAAGATCAATAATATCCTTAAACAGAAAACTGAAGATTACACTAGTTATGAGGAGTTATTACAGTTGTTACAGGCAGTTAAGTAGGATTATTGTTTATAAGTCAAAGCTTAACTTCTATGGACTAAATCGCCCCCCACATAAACCTCTTTAACTCTAGTCTTCTCTGCATCTAAAATTAAAGCATAAGGATCTACAGAATCCAAATCTAAATTGTCATCCATCACCTCAAAAACCACGTAATCAGCATACTTAGAGTCTTCTAGGCTGCCGATCTTATCATCCATGCCTATAGCTTTAGCAGCAGAGCTAGTTAATAATTCATACTGCCGCTGAACTCCAATTCCTGCGTTTCCCGCACTCCCTACGTTCTCAACAAGCAGTTTTAACTCTGATCTTAAATCTAAATCATAATTAGAAGCTTTACTATCAGTTCCCAAGCCGTAATTCACACCATGAGACTGCTCCCAAAGAGGAATTTTCGCCATATTATGCTTTAAAAACTGATTACTGCGGGGGCAACTAACTAAAGAAATCTCAGGGTGATTAACAAGCTCTTGAATCTCATTCTCTGAGAGATTTATAGCATGAGTTAATAAATATTTAAGAGACCGCGAGCATGCTCCATTCCCTGCACTAAGTACGTATTTCTTAAAATAATCCCAAGATGACTCAGCCTGTTTTCTATATCTTTTCTTCAAATCCAAGACTCCAAGTGATTCCCAGAAATCATAAAGTAACTCTAATTCTTTATCTTCATTTATTAATAAACCTTCCATATCATCGGGCGTAAGATGATACTTCTGCAAAGCTCTATCTCCAGTATTGTGATTACGCTCAAAATCTACACCTCTAAAATACTTCTCCTCTAACTCATCTTCTGCGAAGTGCATTAATAAAAGAGGCAATATGTGAGACGCAGAAGAATCTTTAGCTAGAAATACCTGTATCTCTTCGAGTAATTCGCTAGAAACACTGTATAAAGAATGTGGTGAAAAAGCGAACTGAATTTTATGGCTCTGTATCATCAGCCTTAATTCTTCTACCGCCTTATTTAAAATACTTTTAGCTTGTTGTGGATCAGAACCGAAGAGCTCAAGTCCAATAATTCCTCTTAAACCAGTTTGCTGAAAAGCTTTTACGCTTGCATCTAAGTGTGAAGTATTATCTACTAAAAATGTTGTACCTGTACTAAGTGCAAGTCTTGCTCCAGCTAGGCTTGCACTTACTGGATCGAAAGATTCATTTTGAACTTTATGCATTAAATCTTTTAACCAAGCAAAAAGATTTTTAGGCTTTAAATCTAAATGCGTATATGCAAGATGTGAGTGTAAATTTATAAATCCTGGTGAAATTATCTGTTTTTTGGCTAGGTTATCTGGTGTATTTATTTCAGATAAGGCTGATACATTAGCTATATAACCATTTTCTGAGTTGATTTTAGCGTTTTTGACTAGTTCTTTTGAGTTCCTGATTATTATATTCTGGGTATATTGATCTAGTACCATAGCTTTTAGCTTAACACCAACAAAATGTACGATATTATGCTTGAATTAGAAATTGTCCGGAATGAAGAGAAACATCTTGAAATTGAGGTGGGTGGGCAATTGCTTTATAGTGAGGCTGAGAAATTTAAAGAGACTATTCTGCCATACTTAAAAGAACAGAATAAAGTAACCATAGATTGTAAAAGATTAGATTTTATTGATAGTGCGGGAATGGGTTCTTTTGTAAGACTCTGGAAAGAGTGTAAAATCATTGGAGCGGACCTTGAATTTCAGAATGTGGTAGATCACGTTCAAAACCTTTTAAAAATCGCAAGGTTACACCAATTAACAAGTATTAGTTCCCAGACTAGCTAAAGTGAAAAATAATTCTAAAACCACTGACACCGATAATATAGAAGAGACTGATAAAGCAAATGCAGAAAATGGACTTGTGCATCGGTCTCTAGAAGAATTACAAGCACAGCTCGAAAGCCTCACTAAACAGCTTGAGGAAGAGCGCTTATTGAATGCAGAAAAAACTGCAATCATGGAAAAGACTTTAGCTGAGACTGAAAGATTATCTCTCTATTTACAAAACACCACCTTCGCTTTAATGCAGGAAAGACAATCTGCCCATGCTCTTGCTGAAAGAGAAAGACTTTTAAATCAGTGGGTAGAAAAAGTTAACAGCTCACTTAACATCACTCATATACTTAAATATCTAACTAAGCAGATGGCTAAATTCTTTAAAGTGAGTCGCTGTGGGATAGTTTTTTTACAAGGTAATAAATTTCAAGTCGTGGAGTTCTGTGAAGATGAGCATGGGCGTAACCTCGAATATAATTTACTGAAACGAGATGAATTTTTCTTTCGGATACTCAGATGTAAAAGACCTCTACAATTTGAAGAAATAAACCTTGAATACTCTAATCATTTCCTAGATGATGTTTTCTCTTTTCTTTCAGTACCCTTATTACTCAGGAACGAAGTCTTAGGCTTGATTTATTTACAAGACTGTTCAAGACACAATGACTGGCAAGATAATGATATTCAGTTATTACAAGCGATCTCTTATCCGTTAATGACAGCGATAGAAAGAGCACGCTTATTTAAAAAATCACATGAAAGGACTAAACAAGCAGAACTCTTAAATAGCTTAACTAGCCAAATTCGCTCAAGTTTAAATCTTAAGGATATACTCTCTAGAACCGTTAACGAGTTAGGTTTTGCCGTAAAAGTCTCTCGCTGTTTCCTTTTCATGGATGATCACATTTCAGAAGAATTCTGTGCCACTGGTGTTCCCAATATAGCAGGGCAATGCAAGCATTTAATTCTCAATAAGTTAAATACTAAAGATATCTACGCGACGATAATCATCGAGAACCTGATTTCGACCGAAAATCTACAGAAATTAAATGATGAAGAAAAACAAGAACTCATAAACTCTGGAGCGAGATCTGCACTGGCTACGCCACTTTTCGCTCAAGGTGAATTAAGAGGCTGGATAGTATTTCAATCTCTATTTCCTCGAACCTGGACTGAAGATGAAGTAACATTCGTAGAATCAGCTGCCAGTCAAGTTATAGTGGCGATGACACAGTCAGAAATTTACGAGCAGTTAAATGCTTATCAGGGCAGGCTTTCACGTGAATTAAAACAAGCAGCAAGGGTGCAAAGCTCACTTATCGGTGGTGACATTTTAAACACCTCTATGAATATTTCAGTCCTTTATAAACCACACAGTAATGTGTCTGGTGATTTCTACTGGGTTTCAGAGCTTTCACCAGATGTAGTCGGAGTTTTAATCGGCGATGTATCAGGTAAAGGTCCAGCTGCAGCCCTGCTTACTGGTTATATTCTAGGACAGTTTAATGCGATTATCGAAAACTCTTCACTAGCCTGGGCTCCAGAAAAAGTTATATCTTTTTTATGTGACTCACTACTTGCCCAAAGCAATAATTCTGATTTTTATGCGACCGCTTGGTACGGAGTTTTTAACCTAAATACTGGAGAACTCGCTTATACTAATGCTGGCCACCTGAAGCCTTATGTCATAAAAGATGGTAAAGCCACTATGCTTTCAGTCGATGAGCCTACTGGTGTACCACTTGGCTTAATAGACCCAAGAGATCTAGAAGCTTATTACCAGAGGCAAACTATTCAATTATCGCCGAAAGACAAGCTCATACTTTTCACAGATGGCTTTATGGAACAGACTCTTATCAGTCCAAGTAATAATAATGAAGACTGGATGTTAGACTCCCTACAATCTATGACTGATAAAAGCGTTAAACAAATCACTGAAGGATTAAATCAACAATTAAATAAAAGAGTCGGGGACAGTGAAGTCACGGACGATAGGCTATTACTCTGCATAGAACAAAAAGAATTTAAATTAGAAGCAGTCGACATGACCAATTATCAAAACTGCGATAATTATATAAAAGCCTTAATCGATGACTGCAAGAGGCATGGACTCTCAGAGCAAAGCAGCCTCATCTTAAGACTCGGTCTTACTGAAGCCTTCGCAAATGTAGCCCAATATGGTGTCAGAAACTCTGGCGAAGCTCATGTTCAAGTCGGTTATGAGATTAAAGATGGCTCACTGAAAATCGTTATGATAGACCCAGGGAAAGGGTTTAATTGGCAAAGACATAAACATATGAGTATCGATGAAGTTAGTACTGAAAGTGAAGGTGGCAGAGGAATTCCGCTTCTTAAAGAAATTTTTGATAAAATTACATGGAACTACCTCGGTAACCATATGGGTCTCTTCTTTTACTGGTAAAAAATTTCATGGATAGAATAGCAATACTCGGCTTAGGAAAAACAGCATTCTCTTTAATTAGGCATGCATTAGATGATGAGCTTTATGACATTACTGTGATAGAGCAGAAAGAGAGAAATAGTTTTCAAGCATTGAAGTCACAGATTGACTTTCTAACTCAAGAAGGTGTTAAATTTCATTTCGGCACTCAAGACATCAGTCTCCTAGATGATGTAAGCATAGTCGCTATTAGTCCAGGTTTTCAGCCAGACACTGAAATCATTCAGTATATCTGTACATTAGTGGAGCAAGATAAAATTAAGTATCTGACAGACTTAGATTTATTTATTACTAAGTTACAGGATTTAGAGACCACTGTAAACGCCGTCAGATATATTGCTGTCACTGGTACTAACGGGAAAACCACTACTAGTGAGCTAACTGCTCATTTACTGGGAACTAAAGCTGTCGGAAACAATGGTACACCTTTCCTAGATTTCTGGAGCTATAGCAGAGCGAACGTCGCAGTTCTAGAAGTAAGTTCCTTTCAGCTATTTTATTCAAAACAATCCATCCTCGAAAGATTTCCAGCACAAGCTGCCATTTATTTAAACCTCACAGAAGATCACCTAGACTGGCACCGTAATATGGATGAATATAAAACTAGCAAAAAGAAACTCTTTAATCTATCTAGTGACTATGAAAATAGCCTTATTTTTAATTATGATGATCCTTATTTACTAGGATTAGCTCATGAATTTAATGCTGAGAAAAGCATTGTAAATGCATCTTCTAAAATCAAACTCTTTTCTTCTACAGTTAATTTAAATGAAAAACCTGAATTAAATGAATTTGACGTCGCATTTCTGCACGATGATTTTTTTCATTTAAGATTAAAAGGGGGAATTAAAAAAATCTGCCATATCGATTCCATACAGCTCAAAGGTACTCATAACTATTCAAATGTTCTATCTTCCTTGCTTGCCTGTTCAGATTTTACAGATGTAGCAAATGCTGAATTTATAGCAAAGCTTCAGTCTTTTAAGTCCGTAGAACATAGACTGGAATTCGTCGCCAAAATTAATGGTAAGGATTTTTACAATGACAGCAAGGCCACCAATCCCGAGTCTGCGATCAAGTCACTCACAGCTTTTAACAAATGCTTAGCGATAGTCGGTGGTAAAGATAAGGGTTTAGACCTGGATGAATTTATTAAAGTGCTTACAGAAAGAGCCGAAGCCGTATTTATTATAGGGGAGCTCAGCGATAAAATCGCTGATGCACTAAAAGACCAGAATTATCAGAATTTCGTTAAAGTTAAAGATTTAGAAAAAGCCATTAACGCTGCTCTCGCCTCCCCACAAGAGATTCCAGTCATACTCTGTCCTGCTAGTTCTAGCTTTGATATGTTTAAAAACTTTGAGGAAAGAGGAAATGTCTTTAAAGACCTTGTTCTTCAAAAAATGAATTATCATTGTTAAAGTGAAGAATATTTCTAAAGTTGATCAGCCTTTAATGACTCTAAGTATAGCCATTGTCCTGTTAGGCTTCGTTTTCGTTTCGAGTGCTTCTTGGAGTGAGTCCTATCACTACACTGAATCTGCATGGACTTTTATCTGGAAACAAGCAATTTATGTGTCCTTTGGTATTCCTTTGATGCTCACTGTAAGCTTTTCACATTTTAAATGGTGGCAGAAATACACCCTGCCTATTGCTATCTTAGTGTTAGTACTACTGATAATTAACGCTAAATATGGAGTTGTTGTCGGGGGAGCACGCCGCTGGCTAAATATCTTCGGGTTTATAAACCTGCAAGTCTCTGAATTTGCCAAAATATCATCAGTACTGCTTTTCACTAAAGCTTTTTTTGAAAAGCGTGGCTTTCCACTAGCAATTCTAATCTCCTCAGCAATGATGCTGCTAACTTTAAAACAGCCAGATCTAGGGAGCTGCTTAATTATTGCAACTGGTATATTTTTTGTAATACTGGCAGCTAACCTAAACTTATGGTTCATAGGTCTAGGAGTAGGTGCTGGAGCGAGTGCGGTTATTATTCATATTTTAAATACACCCTACCAACTCGCAAGAATAAAATACTGGCTAGATCCTCACTCTGACCCACTGGGTTCAGGTTATAACTTAATCCAGTCACAATATGCGATCGGTGCGGGGCAGCTCTGGGGACAGGGTTTAGGTGGCTCATTACAAAAACTCGGTGCTCTCCCCGTTTCCCACGCCGATTTTATATTCTCTATCATCTGTGAAGAAATGGGCTTCCTTGGCTCGACTGCGGTATTATTACTTTTTTTCTTATGGATTTTAAGAGCTTTGCAGATCTGCCATTCCATGCCAGATAATTTCGCGCGCATGATGGGGATTGGATTAATAGGGCTCATGGCTGTACAGATCATCACGAATATCGGCGTAGCGACAGGCTTACTGCCAATTACTGGTGTCACACTGCCTTTCGTTAGTTATGGTGGTAGTAGTTTAATTAGTTCCTGTATTATTGCAGGGATTTTACTGAATGTTTCTCGGTTTAAGGAGTGGTAGTGAGCTCTAGGGCTTCATATTTACTCTTTAGTATTTGAGTGATTTGCTCATCGCCCTGAATTACTGCAATCATTAGTGCATTCCTATCGTTTTAATCAACACAAGTCAATGCTTCTTCGAACTTAGCTTCTGGAATTTTATCGAAAAGCACTTTAAGAACATCATTCGTATCACATCTTATTATTAGATGCTTTACTAAAGCCACCTCATCTTCAGCAAGATAATTAGTTTCTAAGTAATTCTTGCCTTCACTATTTAGCCTTAATAAATTAGGTATTAAATAGCCTCTATTATTTTCTACAGCAGCAAGCATAACTTGAGCCATAGAAAGAGAAATTCCATATTTCTCATTCAACTCAAATGATTTAAAAATAATATCACCAGAGGGTTTTAATTCTTTTAACCTCCTTTATTTGGTGGTGTAGCTGGTAATACTTTAACTGGTACAGCTGCTAGAGGACCTATTCCATTTATCCAGCCTAAAGGCAGGGTACTTGCTATAGAAGAGGCTGCTAATGGTGATTTTAAAGCTATTAATGACTTAGGTACTAATGCAAGAATTCGTATAACTTTACCTGCTGGTATTGATTTAAACCTATACGGCAATAGCTGCACCGAGTTAGAGAATGTGTCACCAATTGAGTTATCGCATGATGCGGTAAATAGATTTTTAAACGGCAGTAATTTTGAAGCAGAAATGCTGTGGGATGAGGTATCTGAATATATCTCAAAAGATGATGGTTACTTGATTTTTGATGATACTTTAATTGAAAAACCTTATGCAAAGAAGATAGAACTTAATAAATGGCAATGGAGCGGAAAACACCACAGTGTAAGACAGGGAATAGGGTTGACTAACTGTGTATGGCTGAACGAGGAAGGATTATCATTGCCAATCAACTACAGAGTCTAGAACAGGTCAGAAGACGGTATGACCAAAAACGACCATTTCCTTGAAATGCTAGATGCTGCTGGTGAAAAGGGGTTGAGCCCAAAATATGTTCTAATTGATAGCTGGTATACTTCAAAGAAAAATTTAAAAGCAATAGAAGCTAAA
>JAGWWP010000070.1 GCA_018970325.1 Cyanobacteria bacterium REEB446
TCTAGCTTCGTGATCTTCTGGGGTTTTTTCAGGTAGCTGTACCATTATATATCTGCGATTACCGCCGTCTTCTGCATTGAGTTTCATGACGGCGTGGGCTGTAGTGGCGGAGCCAGAGAAGAAGTCTAGGATGATATCGTGTTTATTTGATCCTATTAATACTGAGCGTTTTATCAGTTCTATTGATTTAGGATGATCAAAATATGATTTTCCATCAAATAAATCTCTTATGAGGCGGGTTCCATCTTCTGTTCTCATGAAAGTCTCATTCCATACTGATTTTGCCTTACTTGTTTCTCGGCGATTTTTTTCATAAATATTCCAGTTACCATCAGCTTTTTGTCTAGCAACAATTTGAGATTTATCTATGTCATTAAAAATAATATTTTCTGAAGCTTTTTGCTTCCCCCAACGCCAGATACTTTCGCTACCTGCACTATTGTAAGGTTTCACCTCTATTTTAAAATCATCAGTTCTTTCTAAGCTAACAGGGCAACATGAATCAATCATATTTTGGGGATTCACAAAATATGAATAAAATAGATTTGGACGATTGCCGCTATGAAATTTTGGATTTCTATTACGCAGTTCTCGTAATTCATATCCACCAAGTGAATCAGTTTTTGAAAATGATATTTCCTTTGCTAGCTCATTTAATTCTAATAAATCAGATTTGGCATAGACTAAGAGATATTCGTGCGTTATTGCAATCTGTTTATAATCTCGCCCTCCTGGGTTAGAGATCGGAATGACCAATCCCTCAAAATTCCCCCCCCCGAATATGTCATCACAAATCTTTCTCAGATTATGAACCTCATTGTCATCTATAGAAATAAATATCACTCCATCATCCTTAAGTAGATTGCGAGCAAGCTTCAGGCGAGGATACATCATGTTAAGCCAGTTAGTATGATATCTGCCAGCCGTTTCTGGATTGGCTTTTCCAGTCTCCTGCACCTGCTCTTTATAGTGTTTAATATTATCCTTGAAGCTATCTTTATAAACGAAGTCCTTGCCAGTGTTATAAGGCGGGTCTATATAGATCATCTTCACTTTATTTCGGTAAGCTCCCTGAAGTATTCTTAGTACTTCTAAGTTATCTCCCTCTATGTAAAGGTTTTTCGTCGTGTCCCAGTTCTTACTGTCTTTTACGCAAGGTTTTAATGTGCCAGAACTCTGTTTTAATGCTAGTTTTATAGCTTCAGATTTACCATGCCAGTTGAAACTATACTTCTCTGTGCTAGTCTCCATTTCATCGCCTAAAAGTAAACGTAATTTATCGAAGTCGATTTTTTCTTCACTGAAAGCTTCAGGGAATAGTGATTTTAAAGCTGAAATGTTCTCTTTGACTAGGTTTAGAGTTTTGCCATCTAATTTCTCTATCGTTTCCATTCTTTTATAGTAGCTTGTTTAGATTGAGAGAATAAAGGCTGATTATTTAGTAAGCATATATCTTTGATTTATTATTGAAAATAATCTTACTAGTGCCATGAGTATTAAATATTATAGACATCAAATGATAGATACTTAAAATCAAATCTTCTAACTCATTGTTTTCAGAAAAATCTACAATTTTAAGACCCATTGCTGTAGCTTCATCGATACTAATACCTTTATCATGTGCACTATGTTTAGTGTGATCAGTTAAGGTGTTAGCTATTGATTCGATTATGTTCTTGGATTTTCCAGTATCTTTAAACATGTATTTGCTTAAAACCTGCATGAGATCTTGCTTCATGTGCTTGCATATATTATCAATTTGGCTTAGATATCTAGGTGCTAGCATAGTTAGTCTCGGAGTCCAGAAAACACTTAAGTCTGGATTTTTCAATAATTCTTGTTTTGCTTGATCAAACTCTTTTTTTATAGCATCTACAGAAACTTGAGACCCGTTTAAATTAATTTGAGGATCAGCTGGTCCTAAATATGAATATGGTCCCATATATATTTCATCTGAAGCACAGGCGATATAAGTACCCATGCTAAAAGCTGAGCGAGGAACTATAGTAATTATCTTTTTCTTAAAAATTTTCCTTAAATAATTAACTATTCGCTTAGTAGATTCCACGGCACCACCTGGAGTATGAAGAATTACAATTAAGTCTTTATCTTTTTTAGATAAACCATTTACACAAGTCATAAAACCTTGCATATCATTATCTGAGATCATTGCTTTGTAGTGATCAGTACAATTATTTGATTCAAATCCTGAAAAATAACCTATAATATTTGCATCAAAACATTGAGCTAGAGTTTCTGCAAGCTCAAACACAATACTTATAGGGGTTCTAGAATCTTTTTCCTTTAAGTATTCAAGCAAGTGATCGTAAGTAGGCATTTATTTTAATTTGGGTGAGAATAAACCTTCTTTTTCAGGTAATTTATTCTGAATCGTTGATCTGCCGAGGATTACCGTTTCAAATGTTTCAATAGAATAGGCGTTACTGGTATCTTTAATTTTAAAAGAGGCTAATTTTTTTTTTAATTTATTTTTAGCTTCTTTACTGATTTCTTTCATCTTAGACATATGAGTTTAGTTTATACGGTATATGGGTTAAGTATAGTTTAAATCTCAGAACTTTTAAAGTTCAATACAGAAAATAGGTGAAATTACGTGTCATGAAAAAGCTGTTTATTAAGGGATAATTTCATTCAATTCCCCACTTAGTAGCTGATTTAATTACAGAGGCGATATTGTAATTTTTATAGATGCTAATTGAGTTTAAGGAGTTTCTTAATTTTAATAGTGATGAATGATTAAATTTAAGATCTTCAAGGACTGCTCCTAGTAAGGCTCTTGCAGATGGTGGATATTTGAGACTTAAAGTAATTAAAAGCTCAATTGCAGGCTGCTCTAAACCTTTAATTAAAGATTTTAATCGTTTTATAGCATCTTGATTTGTCGTATCAGGGATTTTCTTAATATTTTTTAGCGAGTCTAAAAGCTGTAATTGATAAATATTTGCTTTAGTGATTTTGTTCTTTTGCAGAACAAATTTAACTTTAAATATTCCTCTTGTTAAGGTAGTTTTCGGAGTATTTTTTCCTATTTCAATAATATAACTATTTTGGCTAGTAAGTCCTAGCTGATTGTAAATACTAAGACCTGTTAAATAGCCTATTATTTTAGAATCTTTTTCTAAAAGGTCTTTAACTATTTGTTCGTGTGATGGTTCTAAAGTTCCAAATTTACTTTTTTTAGGCTTATAAAATTTACCTTTAGATAATTTATTTATTTCACCAGATTTAACCATTCTATTTAAAGCCCTAATTGTGGAATCTTTAGATTTCACCTCTATCATAAAATCACTATAGGTGAAGATGTAGCCTCGGGGAAGCCTTGCTATCTTAGATCTTAGTTCCTCAGTGATTTTCATCAAATAATTAATTTATTAAACAATGCTAGTTAATGTCCAGTTTATCACGTTAAAAACAGGACATTCTATATTTTTTATTGGTTTTGTCTAGGAATGAATGGTATCATAAATACCATTCATTCCTGAGCTACATATAAAACTAATTTCCTAACATATTCAGCATAAGCTGCAAGCTCTTTCTTTTTTTCAAGTATAAGCTGCTTAAGATTAACTTTATCACCGAGTTCTACTAAGGATTTAAACTCTTCTTCTAACTTGTTTATCTCAGTTTTAATTTCAGAATGGCGGTTTAAATAATTTTCTAAATCTTCGTAACTGAGCGTGTCTTTGTAATCTAAACTAGCTTGAATAGCCTTAGAAAGGTTAAACTGTAAAAGATATTTACGGAAATCTTCATGAAATTTCAGAAAATTCATAAAGCTAAAATTCTCTATAGCTAAATGATTTAAAAAATCTTTCTCTAATTGACTTTCACTATGTAAATTTATCCAATCACTTTTAATTTGGGAAATGATAATCTGCTCATTAGCATTTAATTTGTTAAGTCTCTTTAAAGAAGTTTGAATTAAAATCTCTGAGCCTATTTGGAAAATTATAATGCAGTGATTACCTATCTGAGACTGTATATAGTGGTCTGAAGAAATAGGGCCAAGAAAGTGATAAAAGAGAAGGGTAAGGTAAGAGAGGAGAGAGTACCATGCCCCGAGGCAAGCCATATAGTTCAGAGTTCAAAGCGAAAGTAGTGATAGAGTCTTTGCGAGAGGATC
>JAGWWP010000071.1 GCA_018970325.1 Cyanobacteria bacterium REEB446
CTCCATGAGAGCTTTTGTTCTTCTGAAAATCGCTCAAACGAAATTAAATATCTCTATCTATCAGCAAAAATGGGGAATCGTTAGAAATTCTGTCAGGAATTTCCTTGCTATGCGTTATTTCGCGTAACTCCTGATACATTAACAGTAATTGTTGATGATAAGCTTGTAACTACTACTCTAAATCTTGCTACTGTAACTGCTTTTGGTCAAGTTCTTCCAGCTATCGATACAATTAACATTAAAGCAGATGATAATGTGGTGGTTAATCTTCTGAATCCTAGAGCTAGGTTCCCATCAGATCTATCTTTTGAAATCGTTTACACAGATGGTACTACTGCGGTAGCGGCTAACTCTGCCGTAACTTTTAGGAAAGCTGGAGTTAGAGCTAGAGCTAGAGTTAGAGCTAGAGCTAGAGCTAGAGCTAGATTTGCTAACCCTCAACCCACTAAGACGATTGCATTCGTTCAAGCTATATCATCAGGTGGAAGCAGAGCTCAGTCTCTCTTTTACTAAGCTCATTACTAAAATATGAAAACATAGAAGGAGCCCAGTGGCTCCTTCTATGTTTATTATTATCAAGTTAAGAAAGGGAGACCACTGCACAACGTGCAGCTTCAAGGCTGAGGAGGACGAATGACCGCACGGTCTCCAAGGTCTAAATAAACTTTAATGCTATTTTCTTTACGAGCTTTCATAATAGTCTCACCAAGATTTGATAAATTAGCGGTGTGTGAAATTAGGTCAGAAACTCGGATTTTATTCTCTGAGATAAGCTGATAGCTTTCTTTAAGATCACTCAGATTTGGTGAATAGCTGCTAATGATACTTAACTCTTTATAGTAAATATCATTATTGGTAAAGGCTTTAGCATTATCAGGAACACTAGAAAAGACTATTATAGTGCCGCCATCACGGATATAGCTGATGGCTAAATCGATACATATATTTGCACCTGCTGAAAGAAAGATGTAGTCTGGTCTTTCAGCATCACTTATGAAAGCTATATCATTAAAGACTTTATCAAAACCACTTTCTTCTGCGAGTTTTCTTTTAGTTTCTATAGGGTCGCAGCCGTAGAGATTAATTTCTAATTTTTCACGATAATAATTAATAAGTCTACCGATAATAAGACCGATAGAGCCAAGTCCCAAAATCAAGACATTAGCAGAGCCTTTATGCGACAGCAATCCTGATTTTTTTATTGCTTTAATGCAGCAAGCTACTGGCTCTGTGAAGCTTGCAGAGAGGTTAGAGGTTTCTTTGTTTAATTTTATTACAGTATGTTTTAAATGATCTTCACTGAGTTCTAAATATTCACAGAAGGCTCCTGGATTGAAGTTTGTTGATTTAAACTGTAAACAGATGCTTTCTTTATCATTAAGGCAGTAATTACATTTCCCGCAAGGTACGTGATGCGAGGATACTATCCTGTCACCTTTTTTTAAATTATATTTTTTACTTAAGGCTTCATTTATTTGGAATACCTCTCCGACCATTTCATGACCTAAGACAGTATTAGGTTTCACTAAAGCTCTTTCTAATTTAAGTAAATCAGAGCCACAGACTCCACAGCCTAATACCTTTATTAAGCAAGAATATTCAGTATCTTGAGGTGTTTCATAATCTACTAAATCTAAAAAAGCCTTAGCTACTGCTTCGGGGGAATAAACTAAAGCTTTCATGGGGCTGCTCACAATCTTAATTCTCGCATTAGTCCCTGCATATTTACGACTGCTTAGTGAGTATCTTCTCACCATCAAGTTTATGAAGATGTTTTACGGGTTTATCTCTCCTACAGGCTCTCTCTCTTGATAAATACTTGCGTCTTCTTTCTTGCAAGAGGCGAGCTTGATAAGCGGTATATTCACGGTGTGAATAATTACAGAGGCAGACGAAAGCCGCTACTACTGCTACAAGAAAAACGAGATCTATTAAAATTCTAAAGATATTTCCTTGTAGGAAAGGTGAACCACCGAAGGCTGGATTACTTATTAAAGCTAGTAGAGATAAAATCCCAAAATTTCTAAAAGATTTTTCTATGGGAAAGGTCTTAATTAAAGTATCTTCAAGTGATCTGAATCCAGATGAGATAGCTGATATAGGTGAGTATTTTTCCCATAGCTGAGAAATATTGTCACTGCTAGATTGAAAAAACACATCTATTTTAGATAAAGCATCCCTGTAAGACTGGGTCTCAGCAGTAAAGGGCGTAGAGGATAAATCATTCTCGTTTTTCATATTGGTTACTAGTGAGAAACATTTAAACCCGTTTTCTGTCGTCTTCGGACCAAATGCTTCTTTGCAATTAACAACATTATAAACACTCTTTAATAAATAATTCAATATGTTTTAATAATTAATTTTGAGAAAAATTTTAATTTGCTAATACTTTGAAAACGCAGAAATAGAAAATGGAAGATTGCGGGCAGTCCTATAATGCTGGGTTTATAATGATTATTAATGCCTAATAAGCCTTTATTTAATTCAAGTGCTACTTTCTTTGTTGAGCAGGTCGCTTTAGATAAATCCTCAGAGTTTAGTGAGATCGCTGAAAAGTTAATCGCTGCCGAGCGTTTAAGTCTAGAGGATGGTTATAAAATCATTAGATCTAACGACATTGTAGTTTTAGGCCAGTTGGCTAATTTCGTGCGTCAGCGTAAAGCCTATGAAGTCGCTTTAAGAAAAGGTTTTAATGAAAATATAGCTTTAGAGCAAACGAAAACCGTTTGGTGGAATACTAATCTACATTTAAATCCTACGAATATCTGTATCGCTAGCTGTGATTTCTGTTCTTTCGCTCGCAAACCTAAAGAAGAAGGGGCTTATACGATGAGCATAGATGAAGCAGTGCATCGTGTCATCATGGCAAGAGAAGAAGGCGCTACGGAGGTTCATATAGTAGGTGGTTTAAATCCTAAGTGCCTTATAGAGTATTATTCAGAGCTTATCTGTGCGATAAAGCAAGCTGTGCCAGCGATTCATGTAAAAGCTTTTACGGCAGTTGAAATAGATTTCTTTAAAAAATTTGAAAAGGATATGAGCTATGAAGATATTTTTAATCGGCTTATTGAAGCTGGTTTAGACAGTATGCCGGGTGGCGGTGCGGAGATATTCTCTAGAGCTGTTAGAGACGAAATGTGCCCGGATAAAATTTCTGCTGATAAATGGGTGGAGATTCATCAACTAGCTCACCGTAAGGGTCTTAAGACTAACGCTACTATGCTTGCTGGTATAGGTGAGGAGCCTGAAGAAAGAATAGATCATTTAGATATATTAAGAAAGGCTCAGGATATTAGCCTAGCTGCGAAAAACCCTCAGGAGGGTTCTTTTCAGACCTTTATTCCTCTTAGCTGCCATTATGAAGGGAACGATCTTCTAGAGCGTGGTGTAAAGCCTATTACAGGCCAAGATCAGATTAAAAATATAATCGCTTCTAGGCTTATATTAGATAACTTTGATCACATTAAAGCTTACTGGATTCAGCTAGGCGAGAAGACTGCACAGGTAGCTCTTTCTATGGGAGCGAATGACTTAGATGGCACAGTTAAAGCTGAGCGTATAACCTTCGCTGCTGGAGCGAAGCAGCGTTCCATGGCAGAGACTACTTTAGTAAATATTATTGAAGGCGCTCGCCTGATTCCAAGAGAAAGGGATACCCTATACAACCCAATAGAATTGAGTTTGCATAGGGTGTAGACCAAATCACCTGTTAGAGATGAATATTTATTTCTTTAATATCATTGCAGTTGGCTGTGTTCCCATTGCAATAAACGTTGGATCTTGACAATTACTAACTTGCTCATAACTAACAGTGAAGCCATTCTTTAGGGCTAAATCCTCTAGTTTTTTTTGTTTGTCTTTTTTTCCCAAATCTGATATAGGGGTTATAACTGCTTCACCTAAAGTGGACTAAAAAATTAAACCAATAATTGAGAAAAGTAGAAAGGAATTTTTTAACTACAACTAATATTTTTATCACAGATTATTGATACATAGTATTTTTTCGTAAGAAAAAATACTATGTGCTGTTTA
>JAGWWP010000040.1 GCA_018970325.1 Cyanobacteria bacterium REEB446
TATTTCTTTATTACCATTCAATACTGCACGCATTAAAGCATTATTGCCATATTCGTCAGTTTGAGTGCGAAGTTTTTCTAATTCTCCAGTAGGTAGTTCTGCAAGATTCATCATATGTTTAAAATCTTCAGCACGATCTCTACTCTTAAGTATTTCACTTATTCTAGGATCTGCTCCGTAACCTAAACTTTGAATAGTTCCACATATTTCGTAGATAAAGAATAAATCTTTATCATTAAATTCTTGATTATTCTTAAACTTAGTGTGCAGTATAGTTAAATCTTTCATATCTTGATCCGCTCTAAGCCACTGTTCACTATTAGGAGATACTGCTTTCCCTTGATCATCTTTGCTGTAAAGCTTTTCAGCAATTATAGTTCGTCCATTTTCATTAATCGCATTTGCGATGTATGGATCTAAATTCTGTTTTGCTGCGATACCACGAACTTCTATGATCTGATCATCTCGCATTGCTATAGCTAATCTAGGTATAGTTGCCTTGCCAATTGCGTCTTTTGAGTAATAGATATGAAAGTCTCCCTTATCTAAATATCCCTGTGCTGTTTCTAGTCCTTGAATACACCAGCCAGTATTAAAGTCTTTAATGCTACCGCTAAGCTCCTTAGCATCACTACCTTTTGGAAATTTTCTCCATTCACCATCAGTAATAGTTAAATCTATTTCTTTTTGAGATTGATTTTGGAGGAATGCATAGAGTGCTGCAAAATTTAAAGAACTAGTAGCATTTCCTTTATTAATCTGTATATTATCAACTAAAAATTGTGCAAGATCTGGATTTTCAGTAGCATATTTTTCTTTAATTTTAGCTTTGGTATTTATTGCAGTCTGAGTTTCACAGAATTTGACTATGTCATTTACTTCACCAATTAGAGCAGGGTTTAAAACAGGAAAATCTTTAATTGAATTTTCTGTTCTATTTTGAAAATTTACCTTAGTCCCTCTTGGATCGTTTAGGACTAGTGAATAAAGTGTAACTTTGTCTATTTCATCATTAGAGAAAAGCTGAGAGAGTTTTTCTTTGTAGTCAAAATCTAGATTTGGGTCTCTAGCGGTATCTTTACTAATTTCATTTTTAATCTGTTCTTGATCTAAACTTCCAGATTGATATTTTTCTAAAATATTTTTAAATTTCGCAAATGCAGTAGCATCTATTTCTGTGTGTGAATTTATAGTTTCTGGATTTTTTAAGATTTTTTCAAGGATTTGAAGATTAGGCTTATCATCGAGTATTCTTAATTCTAAATTAGCCACTGAATTAAATATCCAGTGTCTTGTTTTATTGTCTAGATAGGCTAAGCCACCATCTTCATCATTGAGGTAATTAAACCACTCTCCTAGTGTGGCTTTTAGATTACCTTTCTTTTCATTGAGTATGGATGTTCTATGTTCTGGAGTATCTTGAAGATTTACTGGAGGGTTCATTTCTTGAGCTAAACGTTGTAAATGTTTAAAATCTCCATCAGTAAGCTCTTTGGGTAAAAATCTTTCTAGATATTCATCTTTGTTATATTTATTTGAATTTTCTGTAAAATATTCTGGAGCGTATTCTAGGATAAAGTTACTAGCGATCTGTTTTTTCTTTTTGTGATTGTTAGTACTTTGTAGTAATTCTAGCCACTCTTGAGTATTAGTGCTTGCTTCGCTTGGCTTTTCACCTCTGATTAAATTAGTGAGAAATCCTAATAGTGAATCTGGGCTGATAGGTGTCTCGTCTTTGATTGCTGCGATTAAGCCTCTAGCTAAATTGGATACCCGCTCCTGAGTTTTCGGGGGGTAAATTTAAGAATAGGCTGCTATTATTTTGAATAGCCATGTTCTTAAAAAGTACGTTGAATTAGATTTTTGATATTCTGAATTTCAATAGATTACTGATTCTAGATTTTAGTATTTCAGCAACTAAATCCTAAATCCTGAGTACATCTCGGCAACCCATTACTAGCAAGGTATTCACAGCTAATTTTATTATCATGAAAATTTTTTAGATTCTGACATTTACAAAATTTTGATCGAAGTATCTTAGCTCTCGGTGAATAAGGTCCAGTTCTAAATTCGGAAGTCACTGAATATATAGTTTCGATATCTTTTCCTAAAGCAGAAGCTATGTGCAAAAGTCCAGTGTCGCAGGCGTAGACTTTCATCGCAGATTCTAATACCTGAGTGCTTTCTAATAAACTTAACTTGCCAATAAGATTCTCAATGCGAGTGTTAGTCGGACTTCTGAGTTTTAAATTCACATTTAATTTAAGTGAAAGCTCTGCTTCATCTGGTCCACCTAAAATTTTTATATCTAAGTTCGTGTTTTCAATTAACTTGCGCATAAAATCTTCCCATCTTTCTAAGGGAAAAGCTCTTTGGGGTCTGAGTTTTCCTACTCCAGGAATTATTACTATATAGGGTTTGCTGCTATTTAAGATTTTGTGAGCATTGTGGCACTCTTGCCTAATTCCAATTTCTCCGTTTTTGTTGTCCTCATTATCCTTTAAGTCTAGATGGGGAGAAAGTTTTAAGCAGTCATAATCTAGTAAAGAATTTAATAAATTATTATCGTATCTTTCGTTTAACAATAAAGGCTTTAGACTTGGATCAAAAGCAGTGAGGAAGTTTTCTCTAGAGCTGAGGTCTAAATCCTTTTTATAGATATTGAGATTAGCTTTAAAAAATTTAATGTTAAGATAAATAGCTTTTAGCCAGTTAGAATGTAAGTAGGTAAATATGCCACAAGGCTTTTCCTGAAGACTTTCCAGAAGCTCTGTCGGGGCTGGGTCTTTTTTAGAGGCAATAAACACCTCATCTATGTATGAAGCGTAGTGTTTTAGCACTTCTTTGAGTGGCTTACAGTGAGTAACTAATTCTATACTAGCTTCTGGATATTTTTCTTTTATAAATTTTAGAGCAGGTAAGCAGTGAATTATGTCACCGATGGCTCCTGTTCGATAGAAAATCAAACGCATTTTTTAAATCTAACATGCTTTGATCAAAGCAAGACCGATAGATAATTAGACTTTGAGCATCGATTTTAAGCTTGCGGAACGCTAAGTTTACTGTTACTATGGAGGGATTAACGCTATATATGGTGAGTCCTTGAAAAAGTCTAGCTATATGTAGGTACTGCTGCCGAACATGCAAGTTCAAGGCTGAGGAGGACGAATGACCGCAGTGTACTTAACGTACATGAGGATCATGAGGACGACGAAAACGCAGAAATTGGAGTTCGGCAATAGTGCCGTGTAGAAATCTAAAATATATGTCAGTTGCCGAGATAGATACTAGTAACAAACAAGCATCCATCGTTGATGCCCTTTCCAATAATAATCTGGAATTAGCTCGTGATCTGCTTTTAAAGAAAGTTCAGCTTCAGGTGGGACAGAAAGCTAGTTGGGATTCTCCACAATATCGTGGAGACAAGGGCGTACAGAGAAGTATTAAGCTTGACTATAGTCGTGATAAATATATTACTTTTTTTGGTTTAGAAACTTTACGTGATAGGTATTTTCTTAAAGATGGCAAGGGTGTTATCTGTGAAGATATACAGATGTTTTTCGCAAGAGTATCGGCTGGTATAGCTCGTGGTGACAAGGAATTAGCTCAGAGTCTTTATGATTTAATGTCTAAAAACTGGTTTATGCCAGCGACCCCAGTTTTAACAAACTCTGCGACAAGCAGAGGGGCTCAGATTTCTTGTTTCTTAAATACTGTCGGCGATTCGATTTCAGATATATTTAAAACTTATGAAGAGAACGCTTTTCTCGCTAAAGGCGGCGGTGGAATAGGAACTAACTGGTCTGAAGTTAGAGGTCATAATTCTAAGCTTAGTTCTGGTGGTAAGTCTACTGGTACAGTTCCTTTTTTAAAAGTTATGGACAGTGCTACCTTAGCTGTTTCTCAAGGGAACACTAGACGTGGAGCAGCAGCTGTGTATATGGATATCAGTCATCCAGACATAGAAGAATTTATAGATATTCGCAAACCTACTGGTGGTGATGATAATCGCAGATGTTTAAACCTTCATCATGGTGTAACTATCACGGATGAGTTTATGCGTTGTGTAAAGGCTAAGATTAAATTCGATTTACTGTGTCCTCACAGTGGTGAAGTCGTTAAGTCTGTAGATGCTACTGAGATGTGGCGTAAAATTCTTAAAAATAGAGTGGAGACTGGTGAACCTTATATACTGTTCATAGATACAGTTAACAAGACTATTCCACAGCATCATAAAGACAAAGGACTTTTCGTTAAGCAGAGTAATCTTTGTTCAGAGATTACTTTACCTACAAATCGTGAAAGAACAGCAGTTTGCTGTTTAGGTTCTCTGAATTTAGAGAGATGGGACGAGTGGAAGGATGAGGCAGAATCTGTTCTATATGCTGCGGTTAAGGCTTTAGATAATGTCTTAGATAACTTTATTTATGGGGTAGATTCCCGTGATTATAAGCGTGCCATTCAGTCTGCGACTCAGGAAAGGTCTATAGGATTGGGGGTCATGGGTTGGCATGGTTTATTACTCAAGAATAGAATGCCTTTCGAGAGTGTTCAAGCGCGTTCTTTAAATAAAATAGTATTTAGTACTATTCATAAATATGCGAAGCAGGCTTCTGTAAATCTAGCTGATGAGCGTGGTGTCTGTCCTGATGGTGGAAACCAGCGTAATAGTAATGTTATAGCTATAGCACCGACAGCTAATATTTCAGTTATCTGTGGTGGAGCGACTCCTTGTGTAGAACCTATCGCTGGAAACGCTTACTTACAGAAGACTTTAAGTGGAAGCTTTCTTGTGAAGAATCTACAGTTAGAGCAGCTTTTAGAAGAAAAAGGGCAGAATAAACCTGAAATCTGGAGAAAAATTATCGAAGATAAAGGAAGTGTCAGAAATCTTGATTTCTTAACTGATGAAGAGAAGAAGATTTTTAAAACTGGATATGAATTAGATATGAAAGAGCTGATTATTCAAGCTGCTGATAGACAGAAATATATTTGCCAGTCTCAGTCTTTAAATCTTTTCCTAAAGTCACCAATTAGCGGCAAACAGCTTAATGATGTGCATGTACTTGCTCATGAGTTAGGTGTTAAGTCGTTATATTATTTAAGATCAGAATCCGTTATAGAAGCTGATTCAGTAGATAATACAGCTGTTAGGAGACAGGTTAGCGTAGGGGAAGAATGTAGTGTTTGTCAGTAGAGGCTACTATTGACGAACATAATGGCAGTTTTACCCAACATAATAGGTTATAATAGTAATTCCCCATGGATCAGCAAGACCTAAAAAAAGCTTTAAAACAAGCCCAAGATATGCAAGAGGGTCTCCTGAAGGTTCAGGAAGAGCTTTCTCATAAAGTTTTAGAGGCTAGTTCTTATGATGGAATAGTCGATGTAACTATGTCTGCTCAAGGTGATTTCAGATCTTTAAAGATTAACTATAATCTTTTAGCAATTAAGTATCCAAGTTTAGCAGAAGCCTGTCCAGTAATAGAGAAGGCTGCTGTTAGTGCTATTAAAAGAGCTACGGAGATGGCTACCGACCTTACTAAAGCTAAGTTAAAGCTAATTTCTGAAGGCATGGGGCTTGCGGAATAGGTTGTTCTGTGGAGTACACTAGAGCTTTAGCTGAGCTTATAGAAGAATTTAATAAATTTCCAGGAGTTGGTCCTAAATCTGCTCAGAGAATGGCTTTTTCCTTGTTAAAAAAATCAACAGAGCAGGTACAGCGTTTTCTTGAAGTGGTACGTATCGCTAAAAATGATATTAAATATTGTAAGTATTGCTTTAATTTAACTTCTGATGAGGTCTGTGAGATCTGTTTAAATAATCAACGTGATGAGAATCTTTTATGTGTAGTCGCAGAGGTAAAGGATCTTATCGCTATAGAAAAAACCCGAGAATTTAGAGGAAAATATCATGTACTAGGTGGTTTAATTTCACCTTTAGACGGTATTTCTAGTGTTGATTTAAACATTAATCCTTTAGTAGAACGTCTTAAGCTTATGCAGGGAGAGATAGAGCTAATCTTTGCTATCAGTCCAAGTACTGAAGGTGAGGCTACTATGTTGTTTTTAAAAAGAGCTTTATCGCAATTAGAGATAGGTACTGCCGTGGGGGATGCTGATTCGAGGCTGAATAGATCTATTTTAGTTACTCGCCTTGCTTATGGTTTACCTTTGGGTTCTGATTTAGATTATGCTGATGAGCTTACTATAGTGAAGGCTTTAGAAGCTCGAGTGAGTATATAGGCACTGCGGTCATTCGTCCTCCTCAGCCTTGAACTTGCACGTTCGGCAGCAGTGCCAGAGACCGCTACACAACTCCAATTTCTGCGTTTTCGTTATGCAGCGGTCTCTATGCTAAAATCGTAAGACATGAGTATCGAAAAAGAGCAAGTGCGGAAGATAGCTAATTTAGCAAAACTTTCACTAACCGAGGAAGAGCTAGATGAGCAGTCTGGAAATCTTTCTAGGATTCTTGATTATGTTGCGACTCTAAGTGAGATGAATACTAAGAATATTCAACCTTTAACAGGTCCTCTGGATTTGGCAAATGTAGTGAGAGAAGATGAGCCATTAGCTAGTTCTAAAGAATTATTAGAGTCTATGATAACTAATTTACCTGATAAGGAAGAAGTTCAAGAGGGCGTAGGTATTAAAGTACCTAAAATGGTAAGTTCTAATTAAGTATCAGGTTCTAAAGAGATGACGAAGTATATTTTTGTTACAGGTGGCGTAGTAAGTAGCTTAGGAAAAGGAATAGTTTCAGCTAGCTTAGGTAGGTTGTTAAAATCTAGAGGTTATAAGGTTTCTATACAGAAATTAGATCCTTATCTAAATGTAGATCCGGGTACTATGTCACCATACCAGCATGGTGAAGTTTTTGTTACGGATGATGGGGCAGAAACGGATCTAGATCTTGGTCATTATGAGCGTTTTATTGACGAGAATTTACAGAAAAGTAATAGTGTTACAGCTGGAAAAATTTATTCAGATGTAATTTCTAAAGAGCGCCGTGGAGAGTATCTTGGTGGAACTGTGCAGATGGTACCCCATGTTACGAATGAGATTAAAGACCGTATTAGAAAGGCAGCTGAAAAGTCTTCAGCGGATGTTCTTATCGTAGAAGTAGGTGGTACTGTAGGTGATATAGAAAGTTCTATATTCTTAGAGGCTATAAGGCAGTTTAAGAAAGACGCTGGTAAAAATAATTCACTTTATATTCATGTCACCCTAGTTCCTAATATTAAAGTTACGAATGAGCTGAAAACGAAACCCACACAGCATAGCGTGGAATTACTGCGTTCAAAAGGCATTCACCCTAATATACTTGTACTTCGCTCAGAGCAAGATGTTCCAGAGAATTTAAGAGAGAAACTGAGTCTGTTTACTGATGTGCCTTTTTCTAATATTATTGAAAGCTCAGATTGTACTAGTATCTATGAGGTGCCGCTAATGCTTGAGAATAAAGGTTTAGCGGATAGAGTTTTAGATGAGTTAGGCTTAGCAAGTAGTGAACCTAATTTAACTAGTTGGAAGGAAACGGTCGCTAAAATTAAAAGTAAGCCAGATTGTAAGCTGAGAATTGCTTTGGTCGGGAAATATATTAAATTATCAGATGCTTATATATCTGTAATAGAGTCCCTGAGACATGCTTGTGCAGAATTTGGACAGCAGTTTGAGTTAGTTATGGTACTTTCTGATGATATTAATTCATTAGAAGATGCCAATAAGGCTTTAGCAGATATAGATGCTATCTGCATCCCAGGTGGTTTTGGGGATAGAGGTATAGAAGGTAAGCTAGTCGCGATACAGTATGCACGGCTTAATAAGATCCCTTTACTCGGTCTCTGCCTAGGTCTTCAGTGTTTAGTTATAGAATATGCCCGTAATGTTTTGGGTCTAGAAAATGCTAACAGTGTAGAGTTTAATACTCGTACGCCAGATCCAGTGATTCATTTAATGCATGATCAGAAGAATGTCCAAGATAAAGGTGGGACTATGCGTCTAGGCTCATACCCTTGTCATTTGGTGGCTGATACTAAAGCTTATGAAGCCTATCAGCGTGTTGGACAGTTATCAAGCAGTTCTGCTGGCGAGCCTTTGATTAATGAAAGACACCGTCACCGTTATGAATTTAATAATAAATATAAGAATATGCTTGAAGCAGCGGGTCTTAAAGTCTCAGGATTATCTCCAGATGCTTCTTTAGTGGAGATAGTAGAAATAGTAGATCATCCATTTATGCTGGCTTGTCAGTTCCACCCAGAGTTTAAATCTAGACCAGACAGACCCCATCCATTATTTTTAGCTTTAGTAGAAGCTGCGACTAAGATTAAGTCTGAGATAGCTATTCAATTTAAGAAGGATCTTATCTCTTAGATTTCGGAGTTCGGGGCTGCACGCCCATTTTATTCGACAGCTGCTTCCATTTCGTATCTAGAAGTATCATTAATGTATTTTTCAAAGTCCCAGTTACTCTGTTCAAACATTTGCATGATGTAGAGTAAAATAGCTAATTCTTGAATGCTTTTACCTTCTACACCTACACTGCGTATAGTAGTTGGTTGATCAGCTTTGCTGCTAAGTGCAAAATTAGCAAGAATTTCTTTAGGAATGGGTTGAGTTCCAGTATATTTTGCAGGATTTATTGCTTCATTTATTGTCTGTCGTTCCTCTAGAATTTTTGTTTTTAGATTTGTGCTAGGGTAATTATTAGTACCATAAGTAAGTCCCATCCCTGCTAAACTAGCAGGCAGAATAAGAGGAATACTAGTAGCAGGCTCCGCGGAAGCTAAGGTGATTAAAGCAGCCGTAGGTGCTTCACTGCTTTCACCAAGAAGATTTTTAATCATGGTTTTATAGAGATTCACTTTGTTATAATGTCCTGCTGTTTCTTCTACTGCAAGTGCAGTGAGTAGAGTGTTAATGTTATCCATAATTTTTTGATACGGATTACTTAGAGTTGCTAAGCCAGCCGAAATCGTTCCGAAGTTTTTAAATGAGTTACTGCCTACAGCAGCAGGTATGGCAGGAGCGGGAGGAACTGTTGGTAATACACCTGTTGAATTTGCAGTGGCGTAATGGGTTTGTATATCTGGCGGTACTGTGTATGTAGTGGGTGGTGTTGTATTATTATCAGTTCCAAATATATTTACCCCAAACACAGGTATATTACTGTTATCTAAGATCCTGCCAAAATAGTCTTTATTGAGATTTACTCTAGTGTCAGCTGAACCAGCTTTAGGAAAAGGAGTAGAACTAGGATAAAAAATATTTTCCTGAAAATAATTTCTTAATTCTGTTGCAGTTAAACCATCGTCAATCCTTTGTGCAAAGCCTTTTCCAGCTGTTTTAATGTCATTAAGATCTTCAAGGCTTTTTTTATTGGCTACTGCTGCTGTTTTTGAAGCTTCAAGAAAATAGTTTATTGGCGTTTTGCCAGCGGGCGTAGTGTGAGTGATGGCGATAGCCCCCTCCTCTATGTGGTTTAATATATTTATATCTGCTTCAAGGCTGTCTTTCCCTTTTAAAGCACTGTCACTAATTGGTGAAAAGGAATTATTCCTTAACCATAGATCGAAAACTTTAAGCTGTTCTTTAATTACAGGGCTTTTAGATTCTTGCATATCTTTATAAACTTCATTTAGACCGGAAAGGTACTCTTGGGCATCTGCCAATGTTGTAAATGGTGGCGATATACTTGTTTTGGTGGCTAATAATGCTTGTATATTCCAGCCCTCATTAGGATAAGCACTCGTGTCTGGTGCTATATTGCGGCCAGTGACGGAATTGCGTGGGTCTGTTGGGGGTTTTGTTGAGTCGTAAGATAAATATTGTTTATTAGCATCATAGCCACTGTATTGATATAGTCCATCTTTAGGTGTTGCAGCTGCTCTGTGCTCTAAATAATCAATAGCAGGGCTCCTGCTATCATCTTTAATCTTTCTTGTATTTAATAACTGTATAATTCCAGCTTCATAGTCTGGGGGTGTTAAACCAGTTTGATTTTCGATCTGAGTAAGTAAATGAATGGTAGAGTATATTTCAGATTCTGGTCCAGATTTAGGTTTTTTAATTTCGCCTGCTAAGGAGACTTCTAAGGCATTTATATTTTCAGTTATAGGTGTTAGATTTGTTACTTGCGTAAGTATTTTTTGAAACGGTGAGGAGTTAATAATTTTAGTGTCGCTAGCTAAGGATTCTATGTATTGCTTAAGATTCTTGGTGCCACTTCCGAATAATTGAGGAGGTGCTATAAAAGTATCGAGTTTCGGATTTTTAGTAGTACCACCAGAAAGTGTATTGAAAAGTACATTAAAATGCTGCATCTTTCTGATGTAGAGTTGTTTATTCGCTGTACCTTTAGCTCCAGTAAACTCTCCTATAACGTTTCTCATTTTAAATTCTAGGTCGTTTAAGGAATCAGGGAAGCCTATAGTAGTATCATAAGGAGGGTTAGTACCAGTAGGAATAATATTACCGTCTGCTTTAAGATATTCTCCTGCTTTATTACGAAAAGCAACATCACCCCCTGTAAAACTTTTGTCACAGCCCATTATTTCTCTCAGGGTGAAGGAGTCAGCTTTAGAATTATTTACTGTGCCGTTAAGCGCTATTGGCTCTGATTTTGCGACACTAAGAAGGCCAGTACTAGGATCTGTAATGCTTGAATTAGAAGGATAGGTGTAAGTAGTTGGGGTGATGAGGTCCTTATATCTAAGATGTCCCGTTATATCATTGAGAGTATAGCTAGCTGGATAAGACAGACCAGTTGTAGTTACAGGAAGAGGATTTGCTGGATCATCTATTGGTTGTCCTTCTAGGAAAAACTCTAAAAGCTTTGTTCTTGCATTTTTAATCTCTGTTCTATCGGCAAGAGTGCCGTAGTTTGCTAGGTTTTCAGAACCCACTTTAGAATTAATAAGCGCATTTTTTATAGCAGTTCTTTTAGCAGCATTTAAAGGGTCATCAGCCAAGTCTTCCCAAAAATCATCATTGATGATGGAATCTATTCCAGTAAAATTAAATTTAGCCTTTTCACGTAAAGCTACTATTGGATCGTTTTCTGTATTATTTATTGCATTTGTTGGATCAATATTTCTAGGAGGCGTTTCAAGTGTTGCAGCATTTAAGCTATCCTTAAAGCCCGTAATAAAAGTATCAATATTCTCTATATGTTTTTTGAAATCAGCTTTATTAGTGATACTACCTAATTTATCTGATACTGTTAATAAAGCTGGGAATTTAGGTGTAAAACCATTTGGATCTAATGCACTGTAAGTAGTAGGATTAAGTAAAGTATGGTAAGGATTTAAAGAATTGGTTTTATTTAGATTATTGATTGATATTCCACCAATCTTTTTCTCATATAGTAGTTCCTCTAGGAGATTTTTTCTCGCTAGTGTAATAGCATTTTTATTAGGATGTGAATTTAAAGCTGTTGGTCCAGTCACTGTAAAAGTAGGACCAAGACCAACTTCATATACATCTGCATTTAAAATGGCGTTGTAGCTTACAGTGCCACCATTAGTAAGATTAGCAAAGTCAATTTTTGCATCATTAAATTTATTAATAATAGGAAAGAGATCAGGAGTATCTGCTGGGCTGATTATCCTTGGTGGTTTCTCTTGTTGGCTCGACGAGTAGAGCATACTACGTATATTCATGGCTAAGTCGCCTAAAGTATTTAAAGCAGCATCTGGGAGCTCAGTTGGCGGTAGTGTAGCTGATACACCATTGATGGTATAAGTGGGTGGGGTAGTCGATCCGTTTATAATAAATTTCTTATCTCTGATATCATCTATTAACTTTTTCTGCCCTAATGTTAGTGAGCTATATTGGCGATAACCAGGAGCGTTATTTCCTGCATTAATAGCAGGATATGTATCGACTTGTAAGTTATCAAGATCCGCATTGGAGAGTAGTTGCTTTAAGTCGTTCATTGGCGTACCAGGCAAAGTGCTGATTTTATAAAGCGTATTACGAAGACTTATTAATTCACCAATAGTTTCATTATCTATAAAGACCATACGATACTTATCATTATCTGTATCAGTTATAAGGGTTTGCATTGCTGTTTCCATCTGATCGGATATCAAAGCACCTATAGCAGATACATCTATAAGGTTTTGTCCTGATAATGAAGAAATTTGTTTTAAAATATTGTTTAAATACGTTTGTGATTCTTTAGACCCAGAAAGTGTAGTTGTATCTATTTTTCCGATATTTGTATTGGAACCGTCTTTCCTTGTAACAGTATCAATACTAATAACATTATTCTCTTGGACAAGGTCGTTAACCTTGTTTGTTAATATTTGACCAAGTTTAGTTACTAAAACTGAACTACTCAAGGCTGCCATGAGAGGTTTTGGTACACTCTTGTCTTCTGGTATTGAGCCATCTGGACTAGGTTCGGGTTTCTTCGTATTGAGATCAGAGAAATTTTGTTTATCTGCTTCGAAGACTTCACCAGCGTAAATACCTTCGAAAGCACTATTTTGAGAAAATTTAGAATAATCATCAAAGGTATTTATTAGATAACTAATCCTTTGAAGGCTCTCAGCGTTAGCATCTACACTAATAGCTGGACCTTTAGTATCTTCATGCATCTCAAGAAAACTTTTTACTAATGCAGGACTTGCTTTGTCTCCATAGCCAGCAATGGTGCTCTGTAGGGTACCAGGAGGGAATAAGGATGAAGGAGTAGGACCAGGTGTTTTCGGATCTTGTGGTCTTGGAATCTTGGGCACACTTTGTTCAAGTGATGAAACCCGATCTTTCATATTGTCTATAATTTTATCTAATGATTTATAAAGCTGAATTGCTCTGGAGAAATTCGTTTTATCACCAGTAGGACTCAAGTCTAGGGTTCCGAATATAGCAGCTTGGCTTCCAGTAGCGAAACCAGTATCTCCCCAGCTAGGATAGGTGGTAATGGTATTTGGATCGGTAAGAAAAGCCCCCATTTCATTGTATAAACTAGTTAAGTTATTTGAAGCTATGAATGAAGCACCACCAGTGTTTAAATAATTCATTATGTGATTAGTTAATGCTAATTTAGTCGCTTTAAAAAACTGATCAAAATCCCGCACATCCATGATTGGAAAGCCAGCAGGTAAACCATTTTTGGCATTAGTACCATTAAGTGTGTTCTTGGCTTCATCACTATCATTTGCGGGAGTGAGGTTTGCTGGATTGTAATAATACATAGCAGGCAGGTATTTATCTTTATTATTCGCCCAAAAGCTAGGTAAGAAGTTTTTGGTAGGATCTGCTGGATTAGGTGAAAGACCATAATCTTCCTTTCTAACAGCAGTTTGGTTAAATAGGTCTAAGGTGAATTGGCTTTCTGCTGACTCTGGAATACCTCTTGTAAGGGTGTTTTTAATTTGAGAACTTATATCTTTTGTTGCTGATCTAACGTTTTGGAATAATGATTTTTGAACTTCAGCATTTTCCCCAGTAGTTGTCAGTAATTTTCCTGAAAATAAATCGACTAGAGTTCTTTTATCTTCTACGTAGCGATTTGCTGTAATATCAAAATTTTCAAGAAATAAATCCATTAATTTCATCATTTGATCTGACACATGTGTATTTGGAGTATCTTCTGCGCTTCGTAAATATCCAGAGGTATCTGCAAGTAGTTTATCAAACTTAACCACATCTTTCTTAACCACATCTTTATCACCAGCTTCTTCTAGGTAGGGGTTTTGTGAAGGATCTAAGTTATTCAGAGCTTCATGAATTAAGAAGCTTTTTGTGGATATTGCAGAATCCTTTTTTCCGAAAGTGGAAGTTATGGAGGCACTTATGTAAGACTGGGTGTAATATTTAGTAATTTTGTCAACATTGTCGCTAAATGTTAATGCATTAATACCAGCAGGTGCTGGTAAGGTACCATTCCAGTTCCAATTTGCTATTATGGCATTGGCTTCGGTGGCGTTAATACCAGTCGCTTGGAAAATTAAACTCCCTAAGGTACCTGTATCAGCAGCTTTAAAAGCACCGTAAGAACCATCGTAATTGTTGTAATTTATTTCGCCATTGTTAGATTTACTAAGGAGGAAAGATGGAGGCTTAGGTACGGTGTTGGCATCTAAATTGCGAGGGGTTCCACTGTCATACCAAGCTTGACTATTTTGGAAATAACTACCAGCGATATTCTTTAGATTATTGCGAGCTGTTGCAGCGGTTTGATTATTGATAGTTCTTACAGCACTTGGCGCAGAGCTGTTATATTGACCTACTTTTTGCTGAGTAATTGCTATTGCTACCATGTCAAAGAAAACTTCTTCAGGCTCTTTTTGCAAGGCTGGCACGCTTGTATCGTTCCAGTAAGGACTATTTGGATCGATTCGTTTATTTTGATAATTATAGAGATCTTGTTTGTATGCTGCGTTAGCTGTTCCACCAGGGTATTTAGTTAGATTGGTATGGTCTGGAGCATTTTCTACAGCCCCAAAGACTGGTAATTTTCTATTACCAATAAGATAAAATTCAGGTTGTTTGTTAGAATCAGCACCTTCAGTAACTGTTGTTGTACTTGGATCGTCAAGTGTATTGTCGTCGTTGTAAAAATTATCTCCGTCATCCAAGAGTTTCGCTATGCTATCTAGGTTAATAAGACCACTAGTACTCGTTATGGCTTTAGTAGCAGGATTTTCATCGGCTGCAGCATTAACCATTGTAAATGCAGCTGTTCCGATAGCGTTGAGAAAATCATCGAGAGTAGTTGTACTATTAATAGGGTTATCGGGATCGGAAGTGTTTGTATACCACTGCTCATATGTCCAAGTGTCAGCATATTGATCTGTACTATCAGCTGATATTTGCTTTCTACTATCATCTAAAGTCTTTGAGAAGAGACCAGCAATGCCAGCTTTAAGAGTATTTGAAATGTCAGTTGGGTTTAATTTCCCCTGTATTTCTAAACTAATTTCCCGGAGTCTATCTGCGACAGGTTGAAAATAATAAGTAGTGCCTTTATCCCAGAAGGCTCCTTGATTATTTGCTACTTGGAAGGGTTTTAAAGTTTCTACGGTACCATTATCAAGAATTATTTGCTTATCCTTAGTGGTTTCAGAAGAGAAAAGTCCATCTAAATAAGAGATTATGTCTTGACTTTGCTTATCAAGATTATTAAGCGACGTGGCAACTACGTCCTTGGTCTCGTACGGATTAATAAACGGTGTCGACATACCCTATCTATTAGATTAGATCCAGAACTAGGTTAAATTCAGGTTAAAATCCCCTCTTGCCTAAAATTTGAGAGTAAGTTTTGGATTTTTTGGTTGGTATCAAGTCTTTCTTTCTCCTTAATATTAAATTTATCCATGAATTTTTCATATAAATCCCCGAGTCCTATTCCGTATCTTAAATTATCAACTAAAAAATAACTTCCAGGTGAAAGCAGGAAATATCTTACTTTATCCTGTTTATCTCTGAAAATCAGTAGAGTTTCTTTCTGTTTTTTAAAAAAAGCGAGATTATAGATTTTACGCTGGCTATTTAAATGTTCAACGATTTTACTTACGGGGTAATCAAATTTAAAAATCTTATGAGCTTTCATCAATTTAACGTAATCTCCCTCATTTAAATCTTTTTTTCTTTCAGAATTTATAAAATCCTGTGGATGAAAGGTAGAAAGATCTAATTCGGCCCATTCATATTCTGCTAATTCGTTCAACCATTTTGGAAAGTTTGCCTTTCTAAATTTCATTTTAAATACCAGGCTTTTTAAATATTCAGAGAAATTTTTGCTCATTTGAAGATAAATGGCTGATTTACTTGGAAAGTTATGATAAAAATCGACGATGATTTCTCCCCAGTAGTCTTTAAGAATTTTGAAACAGAGTGGGAAGCATTGTTTCATGGTGATATTTATTTTCTCTAAAGCGAGACTTTTATGAATACTTAGCTCTTTTTGCACTTGTGGGGAAAGGATTTTCGGGTTAGGAGTTTTGCCCATAAAGTATTTTTTTATTTCTTGCTGTATTTGATAAAGCTTTGCCATTAAAGGATATTTTCCCAGTTTGATTTGGTTTATCCTAGATCTGCGAATTCTTCATTTAAGGAATCTAGATCGTTCGCTAGTTGGTTTTTACTTAGATCATCAACTGCCGTAATAGCTGGAATTGAGTTAGTTGGTGACATAATAGAAGAGGGATTCATATTTAAATCTGCTGTTTTATTGTCAATTAGTGATGAAGCAGGTCTGTTGTTTGCTTCTGTCTCTAGTGTCACGGGTTCAGCACTACTAATGTTTTCTGTTTGATTAGTTGCAAGCTTAGTTTTTTCAGCTTCATTTTCTTCTTCTGAGTCATATTTACTATCCATGATTTTACGAATTTGTTTTAATTCATAGATTAGGCCAAGGAAACCTTCCTCGGAAAAATTCATATCACGCTCTAGCAGTACTGCTTTTACTTTGGTTTTTTTTATAACGTAAGAAAAAAGATCTAATGCTACGTCAGAAACAGCTTCACCATGTGAGTCTAAAGCTTTAATTTTATGACCTGTTAATTTCGAGGTATAACCACGTTTTAATCCACCGAGATGTACTTGTACTACTTTTTTAAGGTCTAAATCGTCTAGGAAAGGCTTCGGCAGATATTTATGATTCATAGAATTAACAAGAACGTTATTGATATCCAGTAAAAAACCACAGCGAGCCTTTTCTAATACGAGGTTTATAAAAGTTTGTTCGCGAAGTTCGCGTAGGCCATAATTAGTGTAATAACTAGGATTTTCGAAGAGAAAGGGAATCTGGAAGTAATCTTCGAGATATTTAATATTATTAGCTACTACTTCCGCAGCTTCTTTTGTAAAGGGTACAGGGATTAGCTCTTGAAAATAATGAGAACCGATTCTGGAATTAACTAAATGATCCGAAAACCAAGGAGCCTTAATTTCTTCAAAAAGTTCTTTAAGACCTTTAAGTAAATAAAAATCAAATTCTAAGCGTTTTTTGTTTTGGGGGGCAGAGCCTATGCTTAAATTTACCCCATGAGGAATAAGGGGGACTCCTTTAGCAAGCACTTCTTCGAAACGCTTGCGAGGTAATCCCCCGTTATTAATGTAGTTTTCTGGAATTATTTCCAGCCATTGAATTAGTGTTTGTTTGGAAGAGGCCTCTAAGTAACTGAGAATATCTTTCTGAATCTCGTCTCGGAGTCCAATTCCTAAGCCATAAAATTTAAGCTTATTAGTGAGCACTCTTCTCTGGAGCTGTTGTAGCTGGTGCAGCAGCAGCTTCTTCAGTAGCTGGTGCAGTTTCAGCAGTAGCTTCTACTTCTTCTACATCAACCGCTTCTACTTGATCTTCTACAGTCTCTGGTGCTTTGCTAACGTTACAAGCATTTAGTACGCTTGTGAAACCACAAACAAGAACTAGTGATGTAAAGATTTTTAATAGTTTATTCATAGATATCTCCTTATCTTTTCTCTAGATATTCTATCCTATCAAGGCTATTCAGCGATTTAATTTTTTTAGAAAAATATGTATTTTTTGTAAAATACATACCTACACTGCATTATGATATATTAATATAAGATTAAGTTGTGAAAAACAGGGGTTTTCACTTGACGTAGAGGCTTATTTTTTTATGAGTAAACAAAGTAATCATGAAAATTATTTTGTTCTAGCTTGTCCGAGAGATGATGGCAGGCTCGCTATTTTATGTAGAAATACTGGATTTAATCAAGGGCCAGCACTCTGTGAGAGTAAAAAAGATGCCATGCGTTTAAAAACCAAGTTGATAAACGATCCACGCGGTCTATCTAATGATAATGCTGTCGCCATTATTAGAAGTCTTTATGTTTATGAGTTGGGTCACGATGTAAAGCCAGTCTGGCAGCAGGACTCACAGTGGGCTTATCTGCCCGTGGAATTGGCCAAGTGTGTAGAATCACAGGCTTTTTTTGCAAGATGATCTTTATCTAGTTGCGGCTTTATTACTTTTGCTTGATAGCCGCTAGAGTGTTTGGTGGATTTAAAAGCTGTGGCCGCTTCTTGTATATTACTAACTTCAATAATTTTTATTTTTAATTGTGTTAAATTTATTTTTAATTCAGGAGTTAAAGTAGGGATTATGGCTTTAGTAAAGCCGAGTTTCTGAGCTTCTTTTAATCGAAGTTCTATATTGCTTACTTGACGAATTTCTCCACCTAATCCGAGTTCGCCAAGTGCAATGAAATCATTGGCCGAGGAATCAGATTTTTCTAATATAGAGAGTGCGATGGCTAGGTCAGAGGCAGGTTCTTTGATACTAAGACCACCTGCGACATTTACATAGACGTCTTGTTTACCCAAGGGTACGCTCAAGTATTTTTCCATAATGGCTAATATTTGATGTAACCTAGTGAAATCTATACCGTTCGCCATGCGTCGAGGATTATGCTGGTCAGAATATATAACTAGTGACTGTACTTCTACCAATAAAGCCCTGCGTCCCTCTTTAATGACCGTGACTATACCACCAGCACGTTGATTTAAAAAGATCTTTGAAGGATCACTGACATCGCTTAGTCCATTTTCTCGCATTTCAAATATGGCTAGTTCATCAGTGCTACCAAAACGATTTTTAATTGAACGTAGAATCCGCAGAGATTCGTCTTTAATCATCTCGAACTGCAACACAGTATCCACCATATGCTCCAGAATTTTGGGACCAGCAATATCACCATCTTTATTTATATGACCGACCATGAAAATTGGCACATTAAAAGTTTTAGCGATTCTAGTAAGGTTGGAACAGCATTCTTTAATCTGTGAGACATTACCTGGAACTGAATCTAGATTAGGATTATAAAGAGCTTGTATGCTATCGACTATAACTAGATTAGCTTCTGAATTTTTAATCGCTTCAAGAATTTTTTCGAGGTTACTTTCTGTATAAACTAAAATATTCTCCTCATGTTGGGACTGCTCGCAAACTTCAATTTCTGCGTTTTCGTCGTCCTCATGATCCTCATGTATCTGCAATACACTGCGGTCATTCGTCCTCCTCAGCCTTGAACTTGTACGTTTGCGAGCAGTCCCATGATGTACAGCTTCAATTTCTGCGTTTTCGTCGTCCTCATAGTGAGTTTTATTTAGCCGCTTCGCTCGCATCTTAAGCTGGGTAGAAGATTCTTCTGCACTGACATAAAGTACTTTTAAATTTTTTAGACTGAAAGAAAAAGCTAGCTGCAAGAGTAAAGTCGATTTACCGATGCCTGGCTGACCACCTATAAGGTTTACGCTAGCGGGGACTATGCCACCACCGAGAACACGATTAAATTCTTCTGAGCCAGTATTTAAGCGAAGTATAGAGTCTTCTTCTATTTCACTTAACGTGAGTATCTTATCTTCCGAATTTACAAATAGGCTGTGTTTTACTCCTGTAGCTTTAGTTTTCGTTTTTATTATGGTTTCTTTTTCTAAACTACCCCAAGCTCCGCAGCTACTGCATTGACCAAAGTAACCATTAGTTTCATGGCCACAGTTACGACAAACCCAGATGAACTTGCTCATATTTATGTAAGGGTATCATGGGATTCGCAATACTGACAATCTAAAATACTCGGAATATTCTATCCCAAAGACTTTTCCAGGTAGTATGAAAATTCCCCGTTCTATGAGTTCTTGAAAAAAATCTTCTACTTGCATGAAAGATTTACCGTTGACTGAAGGTCTTAAATTATTTTTATTAGAGTTAAATTTAGCCAGCATGCACAGCCCCCCAAAACTACCCTGAGGTAAGTCTATAGAAGCCTCACCCGAAAAGCTTGCTTGGGATTGCTTGTGATCTTCAATTTCTGTGTTTTCGTTGCTTGAACTTGTATGTTTGCAAGCAGTCTCATTATGAGTTAATTTTATTACATAAGGATTTTCATAAATCTTATCTAATCCTCGCTTGATAAGGATTTTAGAGTTTTCTAAAAGTAGTTCTTTTTTATTTAAAGCTAAGGCTGCAATTTTTTCACTTAAAATAGAGGTCCTAAGGGAAAAATAACTTTTTTGTGAAAGACATTTCTCGATTATCTTTTCATCTTGTGTCGCTATCCAACCAACTCTCAATCCCTGTAAGCCATAGGACTTACTCACATCGGAGATGCTGATTCCTTTTTCGTAAATGCTTGCTACTGGGGGAGGCAAATTCAAGCAGATATCCCTGAAAACTTCGTCAGCGATTAAGTATCTACCGTTAAGAATATTTATTAGTTCTTTAAGTTCAAATTCATTAAAGCAGTAACCGCAGGGATTATTAGGATTATTAATCACCAAGGCTTTTACTTCAGGGTTTTCTTTAATTGTTTTTTTTAAAGACTTTAAGTTAAGTTTAAAATCTTCTGCCCATTTAAAATCCCAATCGATCACTTTGCATCCTAGTCCTTCAGGTATCTTATACAGAGAGGGATATATGGGTTTCTGTACTATTAGGCTATCGCCTAATGTAAATAGGCTTGAAAATAATAAAATAATAGCCTCAGCAGCTCCGCAGCTAGAGAGGAACTGTAACTTAGAGTGCTGCTTGTAAGTTTCAAATGGGGACTGCTCGTAATCTTTAAGAGACCGTTGTGCAACTCCACTTTCTGCGTTTTCGCCCTTTTGAGGATTATAAATATGTTCAAGAGCAGAATAGAATTCTTCCAAACCATATTTTGAAGAATAATCCAGCTCTAGATTTAAAAGGTCTTTTAATAAAAATTCTTGGTCTTTTTCTTCGTATAGGCTAAGTACCCGATGAATACTTAATGGATTTAAGCAAGCAGTACTAAACGAAAAAGAGTAAGCCTTTTCGTAGGAATTATATAAATCTTCTAGTTCAAAATTATTAAAAAGCAAATAACACGCTAAATAAGAAAAACTATTTAATTTCTACGTGTTCAGTTACTTTGCGTAGATATTTATTATACTTCTTAGCTTTTAGCTTATCTGGATGCTTCTTTTTATTCTTGGTAGTAGCATAGCGAGACGGCGGAACCCCAGCAGCTCTAGCTTCTGTACATTCAAGTATAATTTTTACTTTATCTTGTTTTTTCTTCGCCATATTCGATATCCAGAACGAGAATTATATCAAAGAATCATACTTTAAGCCCCCTCTTCTTAAAAAATTAATCTTTTTAACTGAATAGGAGCTTTATCCTAAATGTCCATGTAGAGAGCATGAATAATATTGTTAAAGATCATGCTTTATTTTTAACTACATCTACGGAGGTAGAAACGAAGATATCTAAGCTCTTAAGCGATACTTCTGTTTTGCCGACTAATCAGAAGCAGCTTTGGGAACTTTTAGATCTCGCTGATGATGTTAATACTTTAAATTCACAATTAATACAGAGCCTTAAGTCTCTAGAAAATTTATCTAAAAGACTAGTTCATAGAACTAAAATTAGATCGAAGCTTCAAGATTTAAAACCAGTTACTGATGCTGATTTACAGAGATTAGTACAGATCTTAGGTTATAGCATTATTCGGGATGAGGCAGAGGCAAGCATTCTACTTGATTATTTATATTTAGTGAAAAAAGTAAAAAATCGTCATCAAAGAACTTTACTTAAAAATGCTGTCTGGAACGCTAAAATAGCGAGAGGTTTAGCCGAGATGATGAAAGTATCTAATCCTAGAGAGGCTTTCTTTGCAGGTCTAAATTTTCATGTGGGTAAACTTCTTCTGGTGATAAATGATGAAAGATCATATGAAGAAATAGAAAAGATGAAATTAATGGGAATGGATTCCACTAGTGCTGAATCTGCGATTCTTGGCTTTAGTGTAAGTGAACTTGCTAAGAGATTTCTACTGAATCAGAAATTACCAGATGCAGTTATAGATGTTGTTGTAAATGGTCATGAAAGAAAAAACAAAGCCGAGAATGAGGCTCTATTAAATATAGTGAGCTTTGCTGATGTAATAGTGAGAGCTATTAATGAAGAGCGTCGTAGTTTAGTTGAAGTCTGGCATGAATCTAAAAATTTTTTACAGGAGCTTAAGCTAGATATCTCTTTTGATGAGTGGAATAAGCAGATTAAACTGATATTTTTTCACTTAGTTAAATTTGAAAATGAAGTTTAATTTCTGCTGTTTAGTGAAAATACCTTACTAGAGTTAGCTGTATTAGTTAAAATATGTGTTTATGGATAACACAAAACTTGAACAGGCTAGAGAAATAATATCTAAGTACCTTGCCCCTGATAATTTTAAAGACCTTTCTGTAATAGGTGATAAAAAAGTTGTTTTTAATCTATTAATGGAAAAGCCTGATGATAAAAAGAAAGCAGAGATTATATCTCAGCTAGAGTCGCAGCTTAAGAAGCTTGGTTTCGAAGAATTAGATGTTTACACGACACAGAAATCAGATAGCTCTGCTGCTGGTCATAGACCCCTAGGTGGCACTGCTAATAGAGGAGCCTTAGCTCCTAAGTCACCAGTCGAGGGTGTTAAGCATATTATCGCTATTAATAGTGGTAAAGGTGGTGTAGGTAAAAGCACTTGCTCCGTGAATTTAGCGATAGCTCTTTCACAACTCGGTAAGAAAGTGGGTTTAATGGATGCTGATATTACTGGTCCTAATGCGCATCTTATGCTTGGTGTAACAGAGAAGCCTTATATTACTGAATCTAAAAAAGTTATGTCTTTAGAGGCTCATGGTATTAAATTAATTTCCATGGGAACTCTTGTGGATGAGGATAAACCTACTATTTGGCGTGGACCGATGCTGGATGGCGTTATTAAACAGTTTTTAAGAGAAGTAGAATGGGGCGAATTAGATTTCTTGATTATAGATCTGCCTCCTGGGACTAGTGATGCACAGCTTACTCTCTGTCAGAATGTTCCTTTAGATGGAACTGTGATTATCACTACCCCTCAGGATGTTGCTCTTTTAGATGCGAAGAAGGGACTGATGATGTTCCAGAGAATGGGTGTGCCGATTTTAGGTCTTATAGAAAATATGAGTTTCTTTGAGTGTCCTCAGTGTCATCATAGATCTGAAATATTCTCTCACGGCGGTGGTCAGGCTGCTGCTGAGAATTTAGGCTTAGATTTTCTTGGCGCTATTCCTATTGAGCTTAAAGTTCGTACTGGTGGCGATAGTGGTCAGCCGATTACTGCTGTAGATCCGAATCACTCTGTGTCAAAGGTTTTTAAAGCGATAGCTGAGAAACTAGTACAGAAGATAGCTAAGCAGAAGCTTACGGTTTAATATGCCGAGCTCAGACATAGTTTCTAAAATCAGCTTTGGTGAAGGCTTAGACACTGATTTAATCACCCCACCTGTTTTTTCTGATAAAGAAGAGGAAAGGCTTTATCGCAAACAGCGTTTAGCAGCGGCTTTTAGGCTTTTTGGGCATTATGGTTTTGATGAAGGTGTCGCTGGTCATATCAGTGTAAGAGATCCGATACTTACTGACTGTTTTTGGGTAAACCCGATGTCGGTGCATTTTTCGTTAA
>JAGWWP010000041.1 GCA_018970325.1 Cyanobacteria bacterium REEB446
GCTTTTCAATTAAACTTTTATCATCTTGCTCTAAGCTCTGTTGATCAATACGTTTGCTATTTGCAGCATATTTTCTAAACAAATCCAAGTTTTCAAGTTCTTTAATATCGACATTGGGGAAGGGAATTGAATCCCAAGTCCTGCCTTGCTTTTGAAGAAGAAAATTATCTAATGCAGCTCCCTTTAGTTCCTGCTTCGTAGAGCCAGATCTATAGTGATACTGACCTTTATAACTCACTGGATAGGGATAAGGTTCCACGAAGATTTCGATAAACTCCAATCCCTTCTCCAAATGAAGGTTTACGTCAATAATAATTCCAAGTACATCTCTAATTTTGTTAGGAATATCTTCTAATAATTTAGCGGTATTCTTTAACCCAACTGTTTTACCACTATCATCTTTACCGAGATAAAGCTTGCCACCATAAGCATTAGCAAATCCACATATCCATTTTAAATACTCATCCTTCCAAGATTCTTTAAATTCAATAGTTTGATTTTCTTTCATGAAACAGTATTAATTATATTAGCTTAATGGTAATCAAAGATTGGTTTGATACGCAATCAATGCTAGCCGTCAGATGGACTGGTTAACCATTAGGTACAATATATATGGTAAGCATGCCGTTAATTAAGCCTGATTGGGATATATTTAAAGCAAAATTCTCTGATGATCCCAATGGAGCATTTGAATGGCTTTGTTATTTACTAATCTGTAAAGAATTTAATTTACCAAATGGAATTTTCAGATATTTAAATCAGTCTGGGATGGAGACTAATCCGATCACTCGCAACAAAGAAATATATGCTTGGGAGGCAAAATTTTATTCAGGTAAATTATCTGAGAACAAAGACGAATTCATAAAGAAAATAAACATCATAAAAGAGAAAAATCCTGAAGTTAGGAATATGATTTTCTTCACACATCTTGAATGGGGTGAGAGTTCTAAAAAAAATAAGCGTAACTCAGAACCCAAGGAGGAAATAAAGCAAGAAGCTAGAAAATTTCAGATAGAAATAAAGTGGCGCTGTAAGTCATATTTCGAGTCTTTATGTTTGGAAGATAATCTATCAGCGATACTTAATCACTTTTTTGTTCTAGATACAAGCCTATTTGATAAATTCAAAAAGATAAACAAAGATAACGAAGATTATTTAAAGCTAATTAAATCAGAAATTAAATATAAAGATCAAAAAATAATATTAGATCAATCAGAAAATTTTTCTAAATTGATTTCAGCAATCAACAATTCTCAATGGGTTATTGTTACCGGAGAAAGTGGAGTTGGCAAAAGCTCTTTACTAAAAGAGTTTTACAATAAAAACTCAAAAGAATTTCCCATACTCATTTCCCAGGGCTCTGATTTTGTAAGAAACATAACTAATGATCTTTTATTGAATCAGCTAAACCTCGGAGACCTAAATTCCATAGTTGCTGATCTAACAAAAAAGTTTTTCGTAATAGATTCAGCGGAAGCATTACTTGAATGTGGTGATTTTAAGAAAATTAAAATGATATTTAACCAGCTCACTGAAAGCGGATGGACAATCTACCTAAATATTAAAGAATCTTCTTTTAATCAATTTTCTAAAAAGTTTGAGTTTCCAGGGGAAATCATAAAAATTAATAAATTGCCCGATACAGCTCTGAATGATTTATCTAAGAAGCATCAAATTGCTCTACCTGAAGATCACAGGCTGTATCAATTACTTAAAACACCTTTTTATTTAGAACTTTTTCTAAGTATTGAAATAGATAAAAATGCACAAATAAAAGAATTCAAAGAACTTCTATGGCAAAAACAAATTCTCAACTCAGAAAAAGGTTTGAATATTAATAGTAAAGAGCAAATTTTTTTTAAACTCATAAAACAAAAGCAGCAGGAGAATAGTTTTTATTTTAGTGATACTTCTGATTCAACAATACTGCAAGAGCTTCAAACACAGGGTATTTTGAGCTATAAACAAGGATTAGGCTATTGGATTGTTCATGATATTTATGAAGATTTGGCTTCAGAAAAGATTATTCATGCTGAATTCTTAAGAAGAAGCTCTGACAATGGATTTCTAAACACTATAAAACAATATTCAGCAAAATATAAAATGATTCTATCAAATTGGTTAGTAGAATCTATTAACGATAATAGTCCTCCTGTTATAACTTTTATAGAAAGCAATATCGAAATATCAACTATTCTTGATGAGGAAAAAATTTTACTTTTACCAATTCTACAAACAGATTACTCCAAAGATTTTTTCCATAAATTTAAAGAACAAATTCTTAAAAATGATTCAAAGCTACTACCAGAGATCATTAAAACTTTAAAAGCTCAATGTATAGAAATTGATGATACTTTTCTGAAGAGTTTTGGCATTAACTATCCATTAAATCCACTTGGAATGAGAATCTTGGACACTCGCCCCAAAGGCAGTGGCTGGAAGCATTTTATTGATTTTCTATATTCAAACTGGGCTTCATTTAAAACTGAAGATTTTAGTCTTTTTTTAGATCTTTTTTATGACTGGAGTTTAAAAAATACTTCTTCTAAAGAAGCTGGATACATAAGTATTTTAGCTATTCAATACCTTCAGTTTTTAGAGCAGAATCGAGACAAATATTTTATTGATATTGATGAAGAAAAACTTTTTCTAGTTATTATTTTTGGTGCAAATCATGCTTTAAATGAGCTGAAAGAAGTTTTACTTTCTATTGACAATAGAAAGACAGGGATAATCTACAGGTTTGGTGAATTTATTATTAAAGATCTACGTGCGTTTAGCCTAGCTAACTCATTTCCAGACGAAATCATATTCATCTGCGAGCAATACTGGCTGCAAAGAGAGAGTTCCGGAATTAATCAATATCAAAGCTCAGATATGAATGGTTATTTTGGACTTAGGCGTTTAATAAATTACTTCCCTTCAAGTGCGTACCAAGCTCCTATATTTACTCTTTTAAATAGTCATTATTCAAAAGCTGTCGATTTCATTTTAAATTTCACAGATAGAGCTACACTAAAATATATGGATTCAAGCTTAGATGAAAGCTCTAAGACGATTCTTGAAGTGAATTTAAATAGAGATGAAAATAAACTCTCTGAGCAGATTTTCAGTCATAGACTTTGGCAAGTTCACCGAGGTAATTATCCAAATTCAGATATACTTGAATCAATTCATATGGCACTTGAGAAATACTTACTAGCTCAAGCCGAGACATTAGATCGAGAAGCCCTAGAAAACAAACTCTTTTACTTACTTGAAAATACTAAATCGTGTTCTATAACAGCAGTCGTGACAAGCATAGTACTTGCATATCCACACAAAACTTTTAGAATAGCTTTAAAGCTATTAGCTGTAAAAGAAATCATGCGTTTTGACTTTCTAAGACAGCGCTACGAAAGCCAAGTATTATGTCCCATCGGTATTGGGGCTTTAGAATTAATACACCAGAATGAACGCCTAGCTGCCAGAAATATGTCGTGGCGGAGAAATAATTTAGAATATATCATTTTTCACTACCAGATTAATGCTTATGGTGAATCACCTGATCATTTCGCTCTAAGAAAAAATTTGATTTGGTCGTGTTTCGATAAACACTATTCTGAGCTACCAGTGAAAATTACTCACGATATCATAGCTTGGCGAATGTCATTAGCCAGGATGGATATAAGGAAAATGGAAATTACGGAAAATAAATTAGAGACTGGAGAAATCAAATATCTATTCAATCCTATCTTAGAGGATGATCTTAGGGCATGTGTTGAAAAAAATTTGCTAATAACTCAAAAAGAACTAGAGCCTTTAAAATTTAAAATATTCCTTGAAAACAGGCTCAGTAATTCAAGCCCACTTGAATTCAATTATGATTCTGAGACAATCATGAATTATATTAAAACTATTCAAAAAAATATAAAAGATTACGATGAATATGAGCAATTAATCCCAAACAAAGCAGCTATAGTCTTACTTAGAGAACATTTTAAAGAATTGAGTAACGAAGATAAAAATCTTTGTAAGAGCCTAATCTTTCAATCAGCTAAAAAAGCATGCCAGAACAGTTATCTCCCTGGTCATAATGATATTGACGAATCTTTAAAATCCTTAACTCTGCTTCTGGATTACTTTCCAGATGAATTAATTAATATTCTTGAAGTATTTATTAGAGTTTTTCTTTTTTCAACACATTCAATACCAGATGAGTCCTTTAAGCTGCTTTATGATAAAGCAGAGGAATCATATGAATCATTAATAGCAGGATTGATTATATTAAAGACTAATTACCAAGAGGAAAAAATCTTCTGGAATACAAATATGTCATCAGATGAATGGAGACAGCTAGAAGAGTTTGATAAGTCTTTTAAAGAAACTCACTTCACAATATTTGAAAGAACTAAAAACAGTGAGGTGAGCATATCTGAAGCAAATGATTTTATTCAAAAATTAGATCCAAGTAATTTAGTCTTGGTATTCGAGGCATTACCAAATAGTCAATTATCCCAAAATCTACAAAGACTAATCTATTTGCTAGTAGAAAGATATCTTTCATTTGAGAAGGAAGCAGAAAATGAAAGAAAATGTCTCTCACTTAAACAAAGTTTTTGTGACAAGCTTGCAGAGCTGGTTTTCAACAATACAGAAGATGGACTCGATTCATCTTTAAATTTATTAATAAATAATTTTCAGAATCTAAATCATGATTTTTTAGAAACACTTTTCCAGAGCTTAATTCATGCTAACGATCAAAAGCAACAATTCTCTATATTCTGGAATATCTGGAATAAATTTAAACCATGTCTAATAAAATATGTTCAAGCTAAGCAAAGCTTTTATTCTTATGATGCACTTATACTAAGTTTTTTATTTTCAAGCCGATGGATAATCCTAGATGTTAATGGTAATGATTGGCATTCCTTCAGAGGAGACGAGGATTTTAATTTCTTTGATGATGTAATTAATCAGATAGGAGATGATCCTAGTGTATTAATCTCCGTATTAATTGTATTAGACCAATATGCTTCTAGATATTGGATTGAGAAGCCAGATAAAGTCATATCATGGATTGAAACTATGTCACAGAGTGAGAAAATACAGAAATTAAGCAGTGATAAGCGTATTGATCTGATTGAAAGATTAGAAACCTTTATTCATCACTTTATAGAGCGATATTTAACGAGAATTAAAGAAGAACCATCACTGAAAAATAAAGTTTTAAATATTTTAAATTATCTTAGAAGTAACGACTCTCAAAAAGAAGTATTACTAAGAGAGTCTGTGATTTGAAATAATTCCTTGGAACCAATTTGCACCTATCCCTACAGACACCCCAACCATGACACAGGGGTCTCAACAGTAACTTCAATCCTCCCTCCCCATAAAAAGACTTTGCAGTCTAATCACCTGCAAGAGCGAGCTTGGGGACCCATGCTACGCGTGGGGCGTAGCGAAGGCAGATGATTAGACTGCAAAGTCAAACCAAGTCATAGGTAAACCCCACCTCATCCAACTCCTGATTAATCTCATAAGGCTTCCCATTATTAGTCACCCGCCCGCGCTCTGCAATTAAATGTAAATTTAATTTCGCACGCGAAGCTATCACATAGAGCAGTCTCTGCGAAGTCTCTCTTTCATCACCAGAAATAATCGCTGACCAATGTGGCACATAACCTCTTAAAAGCCCGTAGGCGATTACTGTTTCAAACTCTTCACCTTTCACGCCCATACAAGTGTTCACTATAATACTTGAAGCCGTTTTCCTTGCAATTGAGCTAGAGAAGTGGCATTCAGGCAGTAATTTCATTAGCTGTTTAGAGATAGAGGTAACGAGCCACCACTGCGGAACTAAAACACAGATCTCATTTTCAGGAATGCCTTTAGATAGACTTAATTTAATTAAACGCACTATCTCTGGAACTATGTCAGCATGATGAATATCTCTATTCAAGCTAACTAAAGCCTTTTCCTTAGCGTATTTACCGAGCCCTTTAATTTTTATATTCTGCTGCTGAAAATTCATATAAAAATCGATAATTCTCTGACTGGATCTGTAATTCGCACTTAAATTTAACGCCTTAAGTGGCATGCCACCAAGCTCACCCCTAATCTCAGAATGGGTTTTAGCGATGCCACCTAGTGACTTATAAATAGCCTGATCCACGTCACCTACGAAAAACACAGAAGTTTTACTAGGATTAGCTTTAACTAACAGTGAAATAATCGCGTACTGTAAATCCTGCGTATCTTGATATTCATCCACGCAGATCAGCTCAAACATAGCTGCGAGCTTCAAAGTAAGTTCTTTAGACTGTAAAAGGATTCTATAAGAATAAAAAAGCAAAAGATCAAAATCTATTAAATTTTTCTGCTTTAAAGTTTTATGGTATTCGCTTAAAATATCAGAAAATTTAGAAGCCTTTTCTAGAGGCTGCCCGAATCTATCAAATTTTAAATTAATTGATTCGGCTGGATTAATGCGGTATTTTTCCTTAAGCCTAGCTATAAGCTCTTTACAAAAGTCTTCATCAGCGATTTTAAAATACTGCTCACTCATTACTGCCTTAACATTTTTATCAGCAGTCCCTTTAAATTCAGGAAGCTCCTGGTGATAAGGCTCAAATATCCATTTCAAGCAGAAGGCATGTATAGTACCAGCCCAGACTCTACTAGTGTCTATATTCATCGCCTCAAGACGCTTGCTCATTTCCTCAGCGGCTCGTACAGTGAAGGTTAAAGCAAGAACCATTTTATGGGACTGCTCCCAAACTCCAATTTCCGCGTTTTTGTCGTCTCCAATATCTCTATTCGCTAGCACATAAGCTAGCTTATAAACTATCACCCGAGTTTTACCAGAACCAGGACAGGCAGTTAATAAGACATTCCCAGACTGAGTAACAGCTTTTTTCTGCTCCTCGCTCAATTCTTCCAAAAGCATTTCATGATTATAGTTCTATTTTTATTGCTAAAATTCATTTTATATGAGTATCGCTGAAGAAAAATTTAGAACCAAAACTAGTTTTCTTTTACCCTTTGAAAAAATGCACGGGCTTGGTAATGACTTCGTCATTATTAATAACTCTCACTTAGATTTTCAGGATAAATCATTTGAGCAGGAGCTCTGCAAGAAAATCTGTGACAGACATCTAGGCATAGGTGCTGATGGCATGATCGTTATAGATAATGTTAAAAATTCTGAAAACGCTATTAAATCATGGAGATACTATAACTCGGATGGATCTATCGGCGAAATGTGCGGGAATGGTATTCGCTGTGCAGCTAAATATATTTATGAGCATGGCTTAAGTGCTGAAGAAACTGAGTTTAAAATCGAGACACTTGCTGGTGATATAGGTGTTAGCCTGCTAAATGATGACATGGTAAAGGTAGACATGGGCGCACCGAGAGAAATCAATAGAAACCTTAGCCTTCAAGTCAGCGATGCTAGTTCGGAAGGTGATTTTACTTTTAATTATGATTTCGTCTCCATGGGAAACCCTCACGCAATTGGGTTTTATGAAGTAGATACAGGTAAGCTTCAAAACTTTTCTTTAAACGGGCCTACTATAGAATTTCATTCTAATTTCCCGAATAAGACTAATGTCGAATTCGCTAGAAAAGTTTCAGAAAATGTCTTTGAGCTTATAGTCTGGGAGCGTGGCTGTGGCTTTACTCAAGCCTGTGGCACGGGAGCCTGCGCGACTGCTGTAGCTGCTATAGAAAAAGGTCTAGCTCTAAAAGATTCAGATATAGAAATCAGGTTACCAGGTGGCAGTCTCTTTATTCGCTGGGATTCAGTTACTAATTCCATTTTCATGACAGGCCCTGCTAAATTAAGTTTCATCGGATATTACAATGAAGAGAGATAAAACAATCGTGTCGGCAGCTCTGCTGCTCATAGCCATATTTATTTTTTATCTATTTACTAAACCTATCAGTGATCCCCTGAAACATACTGAAATAATAGGTTTAAAGAAAATTCCACTAGCTGATATAAGACAAGCCTTAAATAATGATGAGTATAAAAACCAGTCTCTGCTGAGCTTAAAGCGCAGTTGGATTAAAGAGGAACTCAAAAAAAATCCTCTGGTACAAGACGTAAAAGTCCAAGGTATATTACTGCCATTTACCAAGATTCGCATTCTAATTAAGGAAATACCGATATTAGCGGTTTTAGATCTAGGGAAAGAGAGAGTTATTTTCGACACCAAAGGCACTAGTTATAAAATATCCCCAGAAAAATTCTCTTATCTTGAAAAAATATTCAAAAACGAAAACGCAGAAATTGGAGTTGGGGAGCAGTCCCCTGATACTATTCCTAGGATATACGCTAAGTCAAGCTTCTATACTAAAGAGAACTTACATAATTTAAATGCGATTATCCAGCATATAGAAAATGCTATCTCCTCTATAGGCTTTCATGAAAAGATCCATACTATATACTGCGGGCCTAGTGAGAATCTTAGACTTACTGGAAACCATTTCGAATATAAAATTGGTAAATTAAGTAACCGCTCTCTTGCTAGGGTTAAAAGGCTGGATATGGCTTTAATAAAAATAGAAGAGCTATTAACTAAAGATAAAATTGATTTAAAATATATAGATCTTTCTTTAAGCACTAAAGAAATTATTTTAGGTAAAAACGAATGAGTAATAGAATAAAAGTCATAGTATCTGGAGCACTTGGGAGAATGGGTTCAGAAGCGATCCGCACCTTCATTGAGCATAAAGATGAGTTCGAACTCGTCGCAGGGACAGTACGTGACACTTCAAATATAGACCCTAAGCTACTGAAAAATTATGAAGAGATGGGTGTCCATATCACTGATGATTTAACTGGCTTAGTTCAAGCGGCTAAGGCAGATGTACTCGTAGAACTCACCACACCAGACAGTGTTTTTGAAAATTCTCTACTTGCTCTCAAAAATGGTGTGAGACCAGTTATCGGCGCGACTGGTCTTAGTGAAGAAGATCTTAAAGAATTAAGCTTACTAGCTAAAAAAAACCAAATAGGGGCGATAGTTGCACCAAATTTCGCTCTAGGAGCTATTCTGATGATGAGATTTGCGGTAGAAGCCAGTAAATATTATAAGAAAGCTGAAATAATCGAATTACACCACGATAAAAAAGTGGACATGCCTTCTGGGACAGCCATTAAGACTGCACACATGATGGGGAAATCTACCAATAAAGATATTCCTATTCACAGTGTAAGACTCCCAGGTTTAGTCGCTAAGCAACAAGTCATATTTGGTTCTACTGGTGAGACTTTAACTATCGAACATAACTCCATAGATAGATCTTGTTTTATGCCTGGTATAACCCTTTCAGCAAGGAAGGTTGTAGAAATTAACCAATTAATTTATGGCTTAGAGAATATAATTTAATGACAAAAACCGTAAAGAAAATAGCCATCATGACCAGTGGCGGTGACGCACCAGGCATGAATGCTTTTATACGCTCAGTCACCAGATACGCTATAGAAAAGGGATTAGGAGTCTTTGGTATTTTAGAAGGCTATCAAGGCCTCATAGAGGATAGAATCATCGAGATGAACTATGATTCAGTCTGCAACACGATTCACCTTGGTGGCACTATCTTAAAAACTTCTCGCTCACAAGAGTTTATGACTCATGAAGGCAGACTAAAAGCAGCTGAACATCTTAACAATAAAGAAATAGATGCTCTTATCTGCTGTGGCGGTGATGGTAGCTATGCTGGTTTAAAAGAATTTGCAAATAAAGAAACTGGTGAATGGGAAGGTTTGGTAATCGGCTCACCAGGCACTATTGATAATGATGTATCTGGTACTGATTTAACTATTGGCTTTGACACCGCAGTAAACACTGCTGTAGAAGCCATAGATAAACTTAGAGACACTGGAGACTCTCACAGTAGGCATTTTATCGTAGAAGTTATGGGCAGGCACTGCGGCGATATCGCTCACGCAGTAGGACTAGCTTCTGGAGCTACTTGCATCGCTGTTCCAGAAGAAAAAACAGATATAGAATCTATAGTCTGCACACTTAGAAAACGCGGTCACGACATAGTCGTAGTCGCAGAAGGAAATGAGTTAGGCGGAGCTGAAAAAATCGCCCAGCTTCTAGAACAGCACCACAGAGAAATGAAGTCCAATAGCGAGTTTAGAGCCTGCGTACTTGGTCATATTCAGCGTGGAGGCTCGCCTACTGCTAAAGATAGAATACTTGCTCATCGCTTTGCGATTAAAGCAGTAGATGCTCTTCTTAGTGGGGAGACTTTAAAAGCCACTGCTTATAAGGCAGATGAAATTATATTAAGCGAGATTTAAACTTTTACGTCGTGTAACGGTTTATCTAATAATTTTAAAAGTCTATCCAATTCAGAAACCGCATAAATAGGAACTTTCAGAATGCCTTTTTCAAAAGAAATATTCTCAGAACTTACAGCCAGCCCATAATGATAATCATATTCTTTCATAAAGCTATATAAACTTTTCATCTTACCTCTAGCTCCAGATTTCACCTCTAAACCAAATACCCTCTGGCACTGCTCCCGAACTGCAATTTCTGCGTTTTCGTCGTCCTCATAATCCTCATGTACCTTAAGTACACTGCGGTTATTCGTCCTCCTCAGCCTTGAACTTCCACGTTCGGCAGCAGTGCCATTAGAGGAGCGCTCCCGAACTGCAATTTCTGCGTTTTCGTCGGTCTCATAATCCTCATGTACCTTAAGTACACTGCGGTTATTCGTCCTCCTCAGCCTTGAACTTCCACGTTCGGCAGCAGTGCCATTAGAGGAGCGCTCCCGAACTGCAATTTCTGCGTTTTCGTCGTCCTTGTCGTTTGCAGCATAGAGATAATCTAATTCAGCTGAAATATTACGCCCATCTCGATTCCAAAAATATAATTCAGCTGCCTGATTATATGGGTGATAAGCGAGCAATTCTTGACCTACTACCTGCTCCACCAAAGCTCCTTTAGCAAGGTTATAAAAAGACTCATTAGTCAAAAGTTCCGAACTTAGGTTAAGCATATTATGCATCAAGCCGACATCCATAAATAATAGTTTAAAATGTTTTTCACTGGCATGAAAAGCAAAAGGTAATGCTTCACCACTGGTTTTTAAGACTTTTCTATAGACCCTAGCCTTACAAAGCAAATCTAAAGCTGCTTTTAACTCGCGAGATTGAAGACTTGCATCTATTTGACTGTATTTAAATTTCTGTCCTATAAACTGCGGCGCTAAATTAAAGATCTTCTCTACATGCACTGACCTCGCTATAGAGCTGTATTTCAAAAAATCATCTCTATAGGTCTCAATAATTGACGACTGTATATCAAGAATATTTTTCAAACTATCTTCTTGGATATAGTTACTTACAGCTTCTGGCATACCACCAATAAACATATAGATTTTAAATTCTTTAAGCAAATGCTGATGCAGAGAGTCATCAATAGGTTTTTTCAGACTCATCTCCCTGATTAGCTTTAAGAGCCTATCTTCATTCTTCGCCATTAAATATTCAACAAATGACATCGGATACATATAAATATATTTAATTCTCCCGACAGGCATACTAATAGACTCTTTTTCCAGAGCGAACTCTAATAGTGAACCCGCCGCAATACAGTGCAACCCAGGAATATCTTCATAAATGTAGCGAAGAGCTACTATAGCTCTTGGGCATTCTTGTATTTCATCAAAGAAAATTAAAGTTTTACCAATATTCAATTTTTGTTTTTTAATAATGGCTATAGTTTCAAGAATCCGCTTCAAATCTAAATCTCCATCAAAATGATGGCTAAAATTTCTCTCCTTTTCAAAATTTATTTTAATTAAATTTTGAAAATTCTCTTTTGCAAATTTTTCAACTAAAAATGATTTTCCAACCTGCCGAGCTCCCCTGAGCATGAGTGGTTTCGGATGTTTATCCTTTTTCCACTTTTTTAGACCTTCATCGAGTCGGCGAAACATATATATAAATTATACCCTTATTGAAGATATTATATATATGTTTTCAGCAGGCTTTGTACGGTATCACTCTGGAAATTTCTTTAAAGCCCCCAACCACCAGCAAGTTCAAGATTCTGGCCCGTAATATAATTACTCTGAATTAAAAAGAAAGCTGCAGAAACAGCTTCATCTAAAGTCGCAAATCTATTTAACGGCATTTTAGGCATAACTGGGTCCATGACTGTATTTTCCATATAGCCCGGTGACAGCATATTAATTAAAACACCATTATTAGCTTCTTCCTTAGCCATGCCACGTGTCATCACTAGAAGCCCAGTTTTAGCAGCTTGATAGGCAGTGACATTCACCCCTGGATCTAATCTCTCCATACTCGCAAAGCCAATATTTAAAATACGCCCCTTCGATTCACGAAGATAGGGCAGAGCTGCCTGTGAAAGGTAGAACGCTGAATTTAAATTACTTGCGATCATTTCATCCCATTCCCCAAAGCTAAACTCGCTTATCGGTTTATTAATATAATTACCGACATTATTTACTAGCAAATCGATACCACCAAAGCGCTCAACAGTCTCCTTGACCAGTCTCATCGCCGAATCTGGATTTTTCAGATCATAATCTTTACTTCTAATAATCTCTGGTTTCTGATAACCAATCTCAGGGAGTCTCTCTGTGATTAATCTACCTAAGCCAACGTTATTTCCACTTACTATAGCTACCTTAGTGCCCGTCATCAGCTTTCATTCTAACCCAATCCTGCTTCACTCTATCAAAAAAGAGAAATTCATGTGGACCAGCGATGGAAATCAGTCTTAAGCATGGAGAATTAACTTTTTTCATTTCCTTACCGACTATAACGCTAAGTGGATAAGCACCATGGCTCATAAGCTCAGTATAATGATGAGGAAATTCAGCCTGATAAAGCACCTTAGCCTCATTTACTATCATTAAAGAGACTGAACCTGTAGATTTATTCGTGACTAAAGCAGCGTAATCTTTCTTACCGTCTAAATCAAAGTCTTGAAATACAGCAGGTAAAAACTGACCACCTGAAATTTTCGCAAGCTCATTTCTAGCATAAGCATAATAACTTCTCAGCTCTAACTGCTGCGCCCTCGGTAATTTCTTCTCAGAAAGACTTAATTCTACAGGAAAAATATCCTGAACTTTAGTCACAGAGAATGAATCAGGGAAATGCTTATTTAGAATAATCTCTAAATTCTTATTAGGAAGAGCTGGCGTAGCAGCAAAAGCATTCTTCGAGAGAAAATATAGAAAGCCCAATATGAGAGCAAATAAAAGCAACAATGAAATCACACTCTGTGCAACATACTGAATCATCCTAGCTGGACTTCTGCCAAATCTAAATAGCATTCTTCTCATAAGCATTCGTAGAGATTTTTTCTTCATAAGCCCCAAAGGCTAAGAATTTTTTAGCACGCATATTCTTAATCTGAGCTGGTGAATATTTAGACATCTCTTTAAGCTGCTCTAGAATTACTATCTGAAGATTATTAGCAGTAGTCTTCCAGTCTCTATGAGCACCACCCATAGGTTCAGAAATAATACCATCGATTATACCTAACTGCATAAGGTCTTTAGCTGTAATTTTAAGTGCAAGAGCAGCTTGCTCGGCTTTATCACGAGTTTTCCATAATATCGCAGAACAGCCTTCTGGGCTAATTACCGAATAGACTGAATTTTCTAACATTAGCACAGTGTTCGCGACACCTATCGCAAGTGCTCCACCAGAGCCACCTTCACCTGTAACTATAGCGATTACTGGGACTGTTAATTGAGCTAAGGTTTTTAAATTTTCAGCGATAGCGATAGACTGGCCATTCGCTTCAGCATTTAATCCTGGATAAGCACCAGGCGTGTCAATAAAAGTTACTATCGGTAAAGAGAATTTATCAGCTAATTCCATCATGCGTTTAGCTTTACGATAGCCCTCTGGCTGAGGCATACCAAAATTACGAGCCTGATTCTGCTTAATGTTACGCCCCTTACGCATACCGATAGCCATAAAAGAAAAACCTTCTAATTCCACTAAGGCTGTCATAATCGCTTCATCGTCAGTGCCAGCTCTGTCACCATGCAGCTCTATCCATGAACCTTCTTCACACATTAGAGTTAAATAATCCTCAATATTCGGTCTATTAGGGTGTCTTGCGACTCTAGTAATCTCTAATGGCGTCAGATTAGAAAATATATTTTTCTCTACCTGAGCATACTGATCTTTAAGATTTTTTAGTAGAGCCTGTTCCTCAGGGTTAGCTATTTTTCTTTCTAGATTATTCATCTCAGCTTGAATCGCAATAAGTGGCTTCTCAAACTCAAGAGGAATATCCTTCAGCTTAATATTTTCTGATTTTACTGAAACTCTGGTGAAATCATCGTTTACATCGAAACCATGTATCTTCAGTAACTGAGCTAATCTACTTTTCAGATTCTTTCTTTCGACAATAAAATCTATCTGACCGTGCTCTAACAAATATTCCGCAGACTGAAAATCAGCAGGCAGCTTCTCTTTCACGGTCTCTTCGATAACTCTTCTTCCAGCAAAACCAATTCTAGCCTTAGGCTCAGCTATTAGATAATCACCTAAGCAAGCATAACTAGCTGAAACACCACCATAAGTAGGATCAGTAAGAATGGAAATATATGGCAGTTTAGCTTCAGAAAGCTCCGCAAGAGCCACAGAAGTTTTAGCCATCTGCATTAGACTCAGTATCCCTTCATGCATTCTTGCTCCACCAGAACTAGATAGGCAGATAAAAGGTAATCCTTCTTTAATCGCAAGCTGCACTATACGCACGAAACGCTCACCAACAACGCTTCCCATACTTCCACCTAAAAAAGAGAAATTCATAATCGCAATAGCGACTTTCGCACCATAGATCTGTGCAGTACCCACAGAAATAGCGTCACTAAGACCTGTATGTTTTTTAGCAGACTGAATACTATCTTTATAACTTTTACGGCCATCATGAAAACTTAATGGATCAGCAGACTGGACTTCAGAGTAGAATTCCGTAAAAGTATCACGATCTACTAACGATGAGATTCTTTGAGATAAATTTAAGCGATCATGATGACCACAATGATGACAGACATTTAAATTAAGCTCAAACTCCGCTCTATAAATCCTTTCCTTGCAGCTGCTACAGAGAACCCAGTTTTGAGCTATCTGCTCATCAGTTATATTAGTCCTAGTAGCAGTAGGTTTACCCGCGAATTTACTATTTCTCTTCGCCTTAAAAAAATCTCTAAGTCCCATATTAAAACTTTATTATACTATAAGAATTTAATATTGTATATACATTGACGAGGTACAGATGGAAAATACTTTTAGAGTAACTTCTCACAAACGTGTAAGTTTAAAGCAAGACAGACCAAGATAATCCAAGGTTCATGTTTAGATTATCTTGGTAGCAGATTCCAAGTTCCAGCTATTTTTTGGCATCAGGGATGATCTAACGATTCGATCATGTTATACTAATTTAATCTGCAAATCAGATAATTTTCATCTAAGGAGCTCTGTGATAAGTATTCAATGTTTTTCTTTATTACGCTTAACTGCTAATAGTAGATTTACTTTCGTAATGAGTTATTAAAGAAACTTTAGTAAAATTTTATTTTGTATTTATGGATTTGTTGGTAGATTTAGATTCAAGAGCCACTTAAGATAATGGGGTGCTTGGTGATTAATAAAGGGTAAGCTTTATGACGAGTTCTGATATTCCTGCTAATACTAGCAATAGAGTAATTCCAGTAAATTTTACGTCAGGCAATCGTGGGAGAATTCCAGACGACAATAACTCAGGTGTCAATCAACTTGGGCGACCTCGCGTAGAAGAATTATCTAAAAAAAATGACTCTTTCGAAGAATTAGCAACAAGGCTCACTGATTTTTTCTCAAAGTCAGAATCACAGAACGATCAAGCTCAAGAAATTAAAAATGCTTGCTGGAATGATTTAACAGATGACAAGAAGCCTGTTTTTGAGCCTGATTTTTCAAACCTTAAAAATGCTCAATTTTCTAAGAGCTCAGAAGGACTTACTATAACTTTATCTAAAGAGCATGTAAACGAAGGTTACTTACAGGTTCTCAGCGATTTAACTTTAGTCGCTGAAGTGATTAAGAGATCGATTTCTAAAGAGGCTGAAGACCCCATAGGATTCACTTCTAATCCTATAGAGAAAATTAAAATCATTAGTCACCCAGAGAGGAATTTGGTTATTCCAGTAGAGAAAATTAATAGAAATCTTGACTACCAAATTGGACCTGAGTTTAAATTTATTAAATCAAAGAGTGATCTCACCCCAGTTGCCAGTGGCATGTTTAACTTAGATGATGTTCAATCAAACAAACTTAGAACTCGTAGTAGTAATAATAACCATCTAGGGGATTTTGCTTTTAATGCCTTATCAGAAAATCCTCTACAAGAAATGTATGATTTAAGAACAGCTTACCTTACAGCATCAAACAAAATATTTCTTACTCCTTTAGATAATAAGACACGCGGCACCAGGCTGGTAATGGAAGGTTTTGGATATGATAGACCAAATCAAGAACTTGAAAGAATCGTCGGTCAACATAATAACGGTCGAATATATAATAAAGATATCTCAATCCCATTGGAAAGCAACATTAGAACAACTTCACTCGACCCTAGTTATACGGAAGCCGTTAGAAAAATATCTGATTATGAGATTGAAACTCCCAATAAAATCTTACATGGAAGTCCTGAAGCATTATCACATCCACAGGTTGAGAGACTAACTGCGATAGATGCTTTAAAATTATTTAATAGATCGATAGCTGTTGTGGCACCAAATAATACTTGGATACTACCTGGATACGCAATGGATCATGCTGACCGTGAAGCAATCCGTAAAATAGTGCAATAAAACTATTATTAATCGTAGACTTAAGCAGATATTGGCACAATCATCTCTTCAGAAGAGCTAATCTCCACATGACTTACTGGTTGCCTAGAAGAGCTACTATTCGCATCATCCATTGATTGCTTAATATCCGTATGACCTACTGGTTGCTTAGAAGAGTTAATATCCATATGATCTACTGGTTGCTTAGAAGAACTAATCTCTTTATCATTCAACGCACCTTCCAGAACCTTATCTATTAAGGCATTACTTCTAGTTTCCCCAACCCCAGCCGCCCCTCTAGATGAAGCAGAATGACCCTCACGCGATGATGAATAATTATCTCTACTAGAAGATACCTTAGAATTCGAGCTAGGACCAGCTATCACCTTATCAGCAGCTTCCGCAGCCTTAAGCTTCGCCTCCACACTAAGCTTAGCAGGAACTATAGCATTAACAGCAGTCTCTAATGGCTTAGAAAGCAATCCTAGAGCTTCCTCAAATTTACTATCTGCTTTATGCTCTTTAGTGGCTAAAGCAAGTGGATTAACATATTTCACCATAGACGCCGTCGCCATCTTCAAAAATTCCAACGGCTTAGTATATATCTTCGGTAAATTAGGACTAAATGGCGTGTCTTGATAAACCACTCCTAAAACTCTGCCTAACTGCCCTGAAAGAGCGACTAGAGAAGATAATCTTGCTGATTCACCTTTAAAGAATTTCTCATTGGCGGTATCTAAAGCCATCTCAGCAGCGAAGCCCACTCCAGAAGCTTGACGCTCTATATTATCACTAGTGGCTTTGGTCATATCTACACCTATAGACTGAAGATTACGCCCAGTTCTTGCAACTTCATGCTTACCAGTAGCTAGACCTAATGCCAGCATCGCAGAACCTGCCATATTCATCAAAGACATAATTTGGCTTTCACCAATCCATTTTTCATCTTTTTTAACATTCGGATCTAAAAGCTCTTTAAATGAAACACCTAATTTCTTAAATAATGCCTTAGGTTCATCAAATATACTCTTATAAACCCCACCTTCTGGCTTTGCTGCCTCTAAAGCATCTTCAGCGAAATTACCCAATGCAGACTGCCCACCATTGTAAAGGTACATATCTTTACCTACATTTTTAACAACTAAAGCTGGGAGACCTAAAAACGCAGCCAGTATACGCGAAGGGCTATTAATTTTCGCTCCAGTAATAAAACGCCTCCCCAGTGACAATCCTTGCTCGATTCTTCTAGCTGTAGAAATTAACCCTTCTGCTGGCTTACCAATAACAGTTCCAGCCATATATGCGACATTAAGTCCAGCTGTTACTATATCCGTGATTTTTGATTTATTATGAGCTAATTTATGAATCTCTTTTGCTACACTCACTCGTGCTTTACTAAGCCCGGCAAGCTGATTTCGCGCATCTTCTACACCAAGAGGCTGAGAATCTTTTTTATTAAACCCTAAGGCAGCACTTGCAGCATCTGGATTACTAACCCCTGCGACCACTCGCACTATTTTATTTAAAACTGTATCTGGAATTGTTCCAGCATCATTCAGATTTTTACAATCAACAGGAACATCCCCCGCCGCCGACTTGGCCGCAGAAGACACCGTATTAGCTTGCGCAGGCGTTACAGCCCGCATTAGCAATAGCTCCTAATGTATTTCATGGATACTAGTTCTAAAATATTAGAAATTTAACATAAGATTAATTATAAACAAAAGGTTAAGGAATGTCTAGCTTTCAGCCAATTTTTCCATCAAAACCGCGTAATCTTAAAAGAAATAAATCTGGATTCTCAACAACTCGAGGCACTTTCTCTATACTGGTATCGTAATACATCTTTTTAAGCTCCTGCTTCGCTATAACTGTTCTTAATATAATCGCTGCCCATAAAACCACACGACAGTTTTCATTAATCGTATTATCAGTATCTACGTTAAAAAAATCATAGAGATGCCCGATTCGATATTCTACAGCCTTCACGCTGATACCTAGAATGGCCGCCGTAGATTTTAGAGATAGCCCTATAACTAAAAGTTTTAAAGTATCAATAATTTTAGAATTAAAATGTGAAATATCCAGACTGCCCACGGGGCTCTTCAGTGTCATTAAATCATGAAAATAAAGATGAGCGAGTAATCTGGTTCGTAAATTATGTAAATCAGCCCTAGCTTCGCATAAAACCGCCATTTGAGTAATATGGTGTTCTATAGCTTTAATGCCGACTCCACATTCTAAAGCCATATTATTGTTACTGTAACCAAGAGCGAGTAATTCTAGAACAGTTAACCTAATTGGGGTAAACTGTTTAGCGAGTTCTGCGTCGAAATGAGCTTCATAATAAAAATCAGACATCCCTAAACATCAATTTCATTAATATTACGCATATCTTTTAAAAGCTGCTCTGCGTGCTCCGCAGGCTTGACTTTAACGTAATGCTTTATAATCTTCCCCTCTTTATTAATAAGGAAAGAATCTCTCTGAATACCCATATATTTCTTACCATACATAGATTTCTCCACCCAAACGCCATAATCTAAGACCATTTTTTTATCCACATCTGCAAGTAAAGGAAAGTTTAATTCATGCTTCGCTTTAAACTTCTGATGAGATTCGACAGAATCACAGCTAACACCGATGACCTCTAGATTTAAATTTTTGAGTTCGGTAAGAGTATCTCTAAGTGAGCAGGCTTGAGTAGTACAGCCTGGAGTGAGATCTTTAGGATAAAAATATAGCAAAAGATATTTACCTGAAAAATCTTTTAGACTGAGCTCATTACCTGAATCATCAAGAAGTAGAAAATCAGGAGCCTGCTTAGGAGTAAAATTACTAGTTTTATCTTTTAAAGCCATAAGAGAATCTTAGCAAAAAATAAATAAATAAGATTTTTACAAAAAAGACTAGTTAATTTAGTGGATATGGGTATAAAGATAATATAGATTTTAAACAACACCAAAGCAAGGGGGATAAAGATGCTAAGTGTAAATGGGACTGATGCAGCAAGCTTTTTAGTTTCTGCTATGAACGCTACAAATTCTTCAATGGTTAAGAGTTTACAGAGTCTAGCAACTGGAAATAAAATTAATCGAGGAGGCGATGATGTCGCTGGGCAAAGCATTATGCAAGGTCTTACCACTCAAAGTAGAGGTTATAGCCAAGCAAATGAAAACATCGGCGATGGAATTTCCATGCTTGACACCAGTGACGCTGCACTTGACAGCGTTCAAGAAAATTTACAGAGAATAAGAGAATTAACAGTACAGGGTCAAAATGGGACATTATCTTCTCAAGAAAAAGATGCGATACAGAGTGAAATTAATTCACGGGTAGAAAACATCAATAATATATCTAAAAATTCTACATTTAACGGTGTTAATCTTCTAAAACCAAGTTCAAATCTCAGCGTTCAATCTGGCGCTAACGATGGCGATCAAACCACTATTATCAAAACAGCTGATACTGTTAACGATACTGGCGTAAATATAGATGTCGCAGCGACTACTGGAGGTTCCATCGGAGCGAATAGTAGCTTTGCGTTATCAGATCTTAACGTCGGAGCTAGTCTAGGAAGCTATAGCGGTAATACTACAGCCACAGCTAACCCTCTGAGCGGCTTAGATGAGATGATAGGCAACGTATCACGCATGCGAAGCGAACTAGGTGCTAGTCGTAATGCTTTAGATAGTACTATGGAGTATAACGATAACTATAATACTAGTCTTCAAGCAGCTAAATCACAGATCGGAGATGCTGATGTAGGGAGCGTAGTCTCTCGGCTAATGTCAGACAGAACTGTCTTGCAGATGCAAGCAAAGGCCTTCGGCATGGTTAATAATTCTCAAGAAACAACCTTCAACTTACTCACTGGGACTGGCAGGCGCTAAAACCAGTACAAGGTAACAATTTTCCACACACCCACACACCGAAACACTCTAAACGGAAACGCTTAGAGTGTTTTTTAATTCTAACGCCATCTTCATAAAAACCTCATCCCAATTATCATCTTCGCTCTGCCTAAATAAAGTCAAAGATGAATACCAAGGTGTTTTATCTGTTTCTAGTAACCAACGCCATTCTGGTATTTTTTTTAAAGCAAGCCAAGTTTTTATATTTAGAGTCCCCGCCAAATGAGCGATAGAAGTATCTGAGGTGATAACTAAATCACACAATTGCATTATCGCAGCCGTATCTAAAAAATCCATACTCTGTGAAATTTCTTGCTGAGAATGAATAAATTTATTTCTAAATGAACAATGATCAAGCTGCTCACTGCCAGCTAATTTCTGCAAAGAGATAAATTCTACATCTGCTAATTTAGCTAATACGGCTAAAGACTCTAGAGAAAAGGATCTTCCTCTTGACTTACGCTTTTCCTGTTCAGGATTACCTTGCCAAGCCAAAGCTATTCTAAACTTAGAACGAGAGCCAAGAACGGCCTTCCAATACTGCTGACGCTCTAACGGCACAAGCAATGATGTCGGTGAAGGTATATTCTGTAAATTAGTTTTAAAGAGACGAGGTAAACTCATCAATGGAAACCAACGCGTGTTAGATAAATCTAAATCAGCATAATTCTCTGCACTGTATATAAATATTTCTGAATCTAAACCTTCAAACAATTTTTTCAGTGGCTTCTGCAACCACAAAGCCACCTTCATTCCTTTATTTTTTAGATTCGAGAGATAGCGTGAAAACTGAATCGTATCACCCAAACCCTGTTCATAAACCAAGAGAAGCGTTCCACGAAATAAAAAATCTTCATCCCATTTTTCAAGACTTGACGGTGGAGAAATAATATTTGGTTCTGCAAGAAAACGGTATTCATACTCATTCCACCCCCTCTCAAATTGACCCAATAGTAACATAGCCATAGCTAAATTAATATGAGCATTAAAATGATTAGGCTCATACAACAAAGCTTCTTCATAATGAAATACAGCTTCCACAATATTTCCCAAGCTTAATAAACTATTTCCAAGATTATAATGGGCTTGAAAAAAGGTTTTATTAAGCCTAATAGCTTGACGATAAAAATCAACTGCCTCATTATGCTTTTTTTGATTCTGCAAAATATTCCCTAAATTATAATAGGCATCATGGCAATCAGGATCAGTAAGCAAAACCCTTTTCAGCAAAGCACTAGCTTCTTCTGTGCGTCCAGAATCTGAACAGATCACAGCTAAATTTACTAAAACTAAAGTGTCTGGATTAGGCTCCTGAAGCAGATAACGATATGCTTTCTCTGCTAGAGCTAAATCACCAGCGAGATGAATCTGCAATACTTGAGCTAAATCTAAAGCCATAAGTGCTGAATCACATTACTCCAATATGTAGAAAATACATAACTAATTTCAGCTGACTATATTTCGCAAAGAACCGTCCAAATAATTTAGAATAATTTATTTAAAATAGACTATAGAATCTATACTAAACAGCCGATAAAAGAACTTGTCAGTAATAAAATTCCTTTCTTACGACAGATTAGTTACAACTCAAGCCAGTAGCCAAAAGCCACTGGCTTGTTTTTTTTGTATTTCATCAAAGGATTATTACTAGAGCATTTGATCGAGAATTTACAAAAAGATTTTCAAGTTCCTCCACCATTCGACCGATATATAACTCAGAAGAATAATACACAAGAAGGAGAAATAATGGGAATTACAGTTCATACCAATACACAAAGTCTTTTTGCACAAAGAGCATTACGAGAAAATACTGGGATGATGAAAAAGTCTCTTGAGAAACTATCAACGGGTTCTAGAATCAATCGAGCTGGTGATGATGCAGCTGGACTATCTATAGCTGAAAAAGCGACCTCCTTAATTAAAGGCATGGATCAAGCCAAAAAAAACATTGGTGACGGGCTTGCTATGATTTCCACCATTGATGGGGCTCTAGGAGTAGTACAGGATAATTTACAAAGAATTCGAGAACTTACGGTTCAAGCCCTAAACGGTACTAACGGCTCTGACGAAAAAGATGCCATACAGAGAGAAATTAATGAACGAGTCACTGCTATTAACAATATGGGCGCAAGTGCCACCTTTAATGGTGTCTCCCTTTTACAAAGTACTACTGATATAACTTTGCAAAGTGGAGCGAATGATGGTAATACCTTAGTACTTCAAACTGCAGCAGGTGTCTCAAGCTCAGCAAATAGAGGCTTCTATATTGATTTCACTTCAACAGGTTCTGGCTCGCTTGGAGAAGGTGCCATCGCCCTAAGTACCTTCACTATAGGCTCTGCAAACGTTAAATCTTTAAGTGGTAGCACAACCGCAACAACAACCGCTCTGGCTAAATTGGATGCCATGATTAAAAACGTCTCTAGAATGAGATCTCAGGGCGGTGCCTATGAAAATTCATTGGCCTCTA
>JAGWWP010000072.1 GCA_018970325.1 Cyanobacteria bacterium REEB446
ATAAACCAGAGGATATAATGAACCCCGCTCTAAATCTTAATCTCCTCGCGAATATGAGCTACAACCAAGTAAGAGAAAGGCTAAAAACAGATCAGAGAATCATTCTCCCTATCGGCAGCACCGAACAACACGGGCCAGATGGAATTCTTGGCGTAGATCACATTACAGCTACAGGCTTAGCTTATGCAGTATCAGCGATAACTGGAATTATTTCAGCACCAGCACTGAATTATGGAATGGCTGTGCATCATCTGGGCTTTACTGGCACTATGGCACTAAGGCCTACTACTTATATAAACGTGATCGTAGATTTGATTTTTAGCTTAAAATCTCATGGGTTTAAAGAAATTATCGTTATTAACGGCCACGGCGGTAATAAAGGACCTTTCTTAAATGCACTTCAAGAAAAATATAATGATTTCGCTGATTTAAATTTTAAATTTATAAACTGGTGGGTAATGCCTCAGCTAGAAGAAAAAATTATTAAAAAATATTTCGGTGCTAAAGAAGGCTATCACGCTACACCGACGGAAATATCTCTGAGCATGGCTCTAGTTCCAGGTAGCATAAAGTTACCTGAGTCTTATACCTGCCCGCAGAAAGAAGTTAAAAATGAAAACTGTAACTGGGTAATGCCAGCTAATTTTAAAGATCTTTACCCTGACGGAGTTATGCGAGCAGATTACAGTCTTTCCAGTGAAGAAAAAGGTCTTGAAATTTTAAAGGTAGCCGTAGAAGAAATTATTTCTTTAATAGCTTAAGTATTTTTCAGCGATCCTTAAGGATTTTTCTATCTGGAAATTGGCTGCATGATAATATTTAAAATATGGTTCTGAAAAATTTTACTAAATTGTCTTTACTAGCCCTAGTTTCATTCAGTTTAAATACGGCTGTTAGCTCTAAAACTGTGGTTAAAGAAGGGGATAAAGTCGAGGTTAAGTACTCTGGTTACTTAAAAGATGGCCGAGTTTTTGATTCTAATTTTTACCAAAAAGATAAAACCCTTAGTTTCGTAGTAGGCTCTGGATCTGTTTTAGAAGATTTTAATAACGCTGTTCTAGGTTTAGCGAAAAAAGAAAGTACGACTATAGCAATTCCAGCAGTTAAAGCCTACGGTGATGTAGACACCAATAAAATTATTAAACTAAACGCTAGCCAATTACCTGCTGATTCTCAGCCTGGTAAAAGATTAGAGCTTAAATCTTTAAATCGTACTATCCCTGTTAGATTAGTAGAATTAGAAGGTGATACGGCTTATGTAGATGCTAATCATTTACTTGCTGGAAAAGATCTAAACTTTGATATTAAAGTATTAAAAATCGAAAAAACTAAGCTTGCTAAAGATAATTAAGACCTTAGTATAGTATTCAAACAACAAATTTATTAAAAATGAAAAACTTTTAATAAATTTATTAAAGAAATTAGGTTACCTGACCGATATATAAGGGTAAGACGGGGGTCATCTAATGGATAATAAGGTTGTTGAAACAAGAAGAATCGTAGAAAGTGCAGCAGTAGCTGGACTTTTAAAGCAGCGGAAGCAGGAAAGGCTTGATCGGGCTGCTGGTAAAAAGCGTAAAAATCCTTTGGCGAAGGATTCTTCTTATGTAAGTTTTGATGAACAAGAATCTTCTGAATTCGATGAAATAGAGTCTTATTTTCAGTTCGTGTCGACTGCGGTAGAAAATTCGCCTACTGCTAGACCATCTAAAATCAAAGCTTTAAAAGATATTCAAAAGAATACAAGAAATATTAATGATATTTATCCAGCAAAATCATTAGCAGATAAAAAATCTCTGCGAAAAATGCTATTCATTGATAGTAATGTCTTCCAAGATTCTTAAAATTGCACATTTCTATCCTGATCTTTTAAATCTCTATGGTGATTTTGGTAATATTCTCGCCTTGAAAAAACGAGCAGAGTGGAGAGGGATAGAAGTTGAAATAGTAAATATTCATCTTAAGTCAACGAGGACTAATAATGACAGTGAAAAACATACAGAACTTAATTCTTGCGACATTGCTTTTATTGGTGGTGGTCAAGATAAGCAGCAAATGGCCGTCGCTGAAGATTTTCTAGCTAAAAAAGCAGATATTCTAGAGGCAGTAGAAACAGGTATGCCATTTTTGGCAGTATGTGGCGGTTATCAACTGCTCGGTAAATATTACGAAACATCTGAAGGGGAGCAGATATCTGGGTTAAATATTCTAGATGTCCTAACTAAAGCTCAGAAAAGGGATTCTGGTAAAAAACAGAATAGACTGATCGGTAATGTCGTCGCAGATCTGCACTTTCCATTAAAATTAGCCCAATATCTGAATTTAAAGCTTTCTGAATATAGATCAGAGACTAAAAACTGCTTTAATTTAAAAACAGTAGTCGGCTTCGAAAACCATTCAGGGCAGACTTTTATAGAAGAAAATTCTAAAACTAAACCCTTCGCTAAAGTAAAAACAGGCTTCGGAAATAATGGCGAAGATGGCTTCGAGGGAGCTTATTATAAAAACCTTATCGGGACTTATCTCCACGGTAGTTTACTGCCTAAAAACCCTCACCTGGTCGATGAATTACTTTACCAGGCTTTAAAAAGACGAAATATTTTCTTAGATGCTAAAGAATGGTTAATACCAAATGATACACTTGAAGCAGAAGCTCACGAAAGGGCTTTAAGCTTACGCTAAGCATATGAATCACGATTTTACTAAAACACCAAAGAAAAAAAAGACCGAAGCAAAACTTGAAATCGCAGAAGAGTCTGCCAAAGAGGGCTTTATCCACAGTATAAACTGGTATCCTGGTCATATTGCGAAAGCCGAAAAACAGTTAAAAGAAAAAATTGGCATGATCGATTTCGTAATAGAAGTCAGGGATGCACGTATACCATTTGCTAGTCACCATAAAGATCTCAAAGAGTGGCTTTCTGGTAAACCTTATATAACTCTTCTAAATAAAAGTGACTTAGCTGATGCAGAAAAATGTAAAATAGCGAAAAGCATTATAGAAGCTGAGAAAGAAGCGAAAGCCGTTTACCTCGTAAATAGCCGTGCAAGCTCACTACCTCTAGCTCTTATAAAAAGTATAGATGAACTAGGCGAAGCTGCGACTAGGAAATTTAAAGCAAAGGGAATCCTCAAGAGAGCTGCAAGAATCATGATAGTGGGCTATCCTAATGTCGGGAAATCTACTCTAATTAATAAACTTTCTAAAACCAGAAAAGCTAAAGTAGAAAACCGCCCAGGAGTCACTCAGAGACAGCAGTGGATTCAAGTTAAAACTCAGCAAGAAATTCTCTTATTAGATACCCCAGGGATTATTCCGACTAAGCTTTATTCAGATGACCAAGGAGTTAAACTTGCTCTCTGTAACTGTGTTTCAGGGAAAGCCTATGATCCAATAGAGCTTTTGGTTCACGCAATTCCACTCATCGAGAGTCTTTACCCTAATGCGATTAATAATTACTATGGTGTCGGAAATTATAAATCCTTACTAGATGAAGATGCCGTCAAAAAAATACAAGCATCTAATAATTTAAATGCAAGTAATGAACTCAATGAAACGCTGATTAATAAGTTTTTAGAAATTATAGCTATTAAGAAAGGTTGGCTGCAAAAGGATACTGATGCTGATATGGAGAGGACTGCAGTGAAGATTATCAATGACTTTCGTGAACAGAAGTTTGCTTTGATGAATCTTGAGTAAATTTTAAATTTATGGAAATCAGGCTACCAGATAATCTTGACCAGGAGTTACGCGAAATAACGCATAGCAAGGAAATTCCTGACAGAATTTCTAACGATTCCCCATTTTTGCTGATAGATAGAGATATTTAATTTCGTTTGAGCGATTTTCAGAAGAACAAAAGCTCTCATGGAGCAGAATAT
>JAGWWP010000004.1 GCA_018970325.1 Cyanobacteria bacterium REEB446
TAAGTAAGCTAGGAATGTACAGTGGTTTAGCTAAAAATACTCGTACTAGTAATATTAATAATAATAAAGCTATATACTCTCTATTAGAAAATTACTATGCTGACCAAAGCGAAGTCAATAATTATATAGCTACGAATACAGCAGATTCATCTTTCGCTTCAGCAGCTGAAAAGCAAAGATTTACTGAATTAGCAAATCAGTTAGATGAATTAAATGAAGCTGTTGAGTTTAATCTTCGAGATAAACTTTTTAAAAATACTCCCGCTACGATTAATACTGAATTAAAAGCAAAAGCAGATAAAGCTAGTAATGAAATGGTTCTATTATCTCTTGGTTTAAGTACGGGAGACAGTGCCGCAGTCTTAGCAAGTTTTGAACCAGGCTTCAAAATTACCGAGGCTTTAGACAATGAAGTAGAAACGATGGTTCAATTAGCAGCAGAACTTAAAAAAGAAAATAAAATCAGTCTAGAACAATTCACTACAATTAGCAAATCAATAATTAAGGGTGCCGACATTGATCCAAATATTAATGACTCGGCTAAACTTAAGAAACTAATTGAATATATGGCGATTGGTGCAAATAGCAATGAGCTGGCAACTTATATAAGCTTAGCTGGGAATAATGCTCCAACTGAAAAGCTTGATCTTCTTGACAACTATATCAAGGGAGTAGGTCTTCCTAATTCAGGCGATGAAAATAAATTCCTTGGCTATTTAACGAATGAAGCTAATATTGATATAGCCAAAACATATGTTTCTTTAGTCACTGGTAATGATTCTAATAAAGCAGTAAAACTCACTGCCTTACAAGCTCTTGCAGCGAATAACGAAACAGATAAATTAAACGATACTCAAGAAGATACTTTCCTTAACTACCTAACAGCAGAAGGAAATGTTAATATCGCTCAAACTTATGCAGATATTCTTAATGGTAATGAAACAGACGCTGTTAAAACTGCTAAAGTAGCTTCACTTGCGGCTCTTGCTCTAGCTAATGATAGTGGTAATATATCAACAGAACAAGAAACTAAATTCCTTAACTATCTCAAATCATCAAGTGCAGGAGTTGCTAACACCTATTTATCGTTTGTTCAAAACAACGCTTCAGCTGAAAAACTTCTATTACTTGATAATTTAGCTACTGGAAAATATTCATTAGATGATACTCAAAGAACCAAATTCCTTGACTATTTAACCAATGAAGCTAATACAGATATCGTCAAAACATATGTTTCTTTAGTCACTGGTAATGATCCTAACAAAGCAGTAAAACTTTCTATGTTGGAAGCTCTTGCAGCGAACAATGCAACAGATAAATTAAACGATACTCAAGAAGATGTTTTCCTTAACTACTTAAAAAATGAAGGAAATATTATCATCGCTCAAACCTATGCTGGCATACTTAATGGTGACGAAACAGATGCAGTTAAAACCGCTAAAGCAGCTTCACTTGCAGCTCTTGCGCTAGCTAATGATAATGGAACTATATCAACGGAACAAGAAAATACGTTCATGGGCTATCTAGAATCATCAACGGCCGGAGTTGCTAACACTTATTTATCATTCATTCAAAATAACGCTTCTCCTGAAAAACTTGAGCTGCTTGATAATTTAGCATATGGGAAATATTCACTAGATGATACTCAAAGCAGTAAATTCCTTGACTATTTAACGAATGAAGCTAATACAGATATCGTCAAAACATATGTTTCTTTAGTCACTGGTAATGATCCTAACAAAGCAGTAAAACTTTCTATGTTGGAAGCTCTTGCAGCGAATAACGAAACAGATAAATTAAACGATACTCAAGAAGATACTTTCCTTAACTACCTAACAGCAGAAGGAAATGTTAATATCGCTAAAACTTACGCAGACATTCTTAATGGTAACGAAACAGATGCCATTAAAACTGCTAAAGTAGCCTCACTTGCAACATTTGCTCTCAATAATGATAATGGAACTATTTCACCAACTCAAGAAGATAAATTCCTCAATTATCTAAAATCATCTACTACTGGAGTTGCTAACACTTATTTAACACTAATCAAAAATAATGCTTCAACCGAAAAACTTGATCTCCTTGATAAATTAGCAAAAGGAGTTTACACACTCAATGAAACTCAGGAAAATACTTTCTTTGATTTATTACTTAATTCACAAAATACTAAATTAGCCCAGACTTATGCTGGAATTATTAAACAAGGTGGAAATCAAGATAGTATAAAATACCTTGAAGATTATGGTAAAGGAATTATTAATACAGGTTTAACTCCTGCTCAGGAAAACCAAATGCTTGATTATCTCGGAGGCAGTAAAAATAGTAATATTGCAAAATCCTATGTTAATTTTATTCAGGCAAATGCAGCAGATACTGACCTTAAAATATTAAATGATATTTATTTGAAATCTAAATACATCAATGAAGCAATCAAGCCTGAAGATCTCACTTTCTTTAAAACGCTAGAGAATCTCACTAAGAAAGGTGTCAATATTGCCCCTGCACAGTTCTTAGAATACTTGGATACTACTACTATTAGCTTTAGCGATCTTAACCAAATAGTAGCGAAAATTGGAACTCACGTAGACACAAGTACAAGCAGTAGCAAAACACAAAATGGCAAAGGTCTTTGTGCAGATTTACTTAAAATAATGATAGATCCCGTAAAATACGATCTCGCAACAACATATCAAACTAGTGACGCTAAGCTTATTTTCAAAGATATTCTGGGATTACAGTTAAAAGAATTAGGAAAATTGGACCAAAATGATCCAAATGTCATTCAATCAATAAATGACGCTAATGAACGCTTAGAATCCCTAAATGCTGACCTAGATCCTATAACTGGAGGGCTTAACCCAACACAGAAAGCGCTCTACAGCACTTTCGCCAATGCCTTCCCAGTTGGACAAACTCCAACCGAAGCTCAGTCTATAGCAGCAGTAGGATTAATAACTACAGGCGGTAATTTTGGCAATAACATGGCATTCTTAACTAACTATGGTAAATTTGTAAGCTCTGGTGACACTACATCTGCAAATAACCTAGTCGAAATTGCAAATTACTTTGGATCCAAACCAGACTATGCTGTAAATATAAGTCAGTTTAGAAATACAAACCTTGATGCAAAAGGCATTAGTGCAGCAAAAGAAATTATTGACTTTACTAAAATACTAGATGCTCAAAATTCACCTGATCTTACTACGTTAATACTAAGTACAAACAGGGACTTTGCGATAGACACAGTACTAAGAGGAGTAGATAATGTATTTAATTCTGCAACAGAAGGTGACTTAACAAAAGGTTTCTTTCAATCATTAAAAGAAACCTTTAGCGAAAAACCTGATTCCATAGATAATAAAACTTATAGCAATTTCGCAAGAAACGCTATATCTAAATTCTCTAACGATCATCTTGAATTAAACGGAGTATTATATTCAAGTAGCTTTACAGCTGTTCTTGTCAAAGATATTGAAAAAGGTTCACCTGAAATCTATGCCAACGACGGAGTCGCTCAAATGCAAATAGATGTCTTCGAAGGAATGATTAGCTTCTACCAAAGCATGATTCAACAGGAAAATGCTAAAGCTGAACCGAATACCTCTAAAATAGGTCAATGGCAAACTCAAATTACTTCCCATCAAACTGCCATTACTGCGTTAAAAAGCACACTTTCATAACCAAATATTAATAAAGTTTACGTAGACTGGTATTGTGAGCAATTTAGAAGGATCATTTTTAGGCAACAAGGATGCAAGACCATCTTTTGGGCAAGGTAGACAACAGCTAGGCTCTGGAGTTAACGCAAATGTTGCCTCTCATGGCAAGTTCTTAAACAATGGAGTTCAAGCTAAGAGTTTCGCTCAGGAGATGGCAGCTTTATTGGCGAATGGACAGGAAATACCAGATGAGCTGAAAGAAAAAATGGAAGAGATGGGTATCTCTGCTCAAATCAATAATGAAACCAATCCTCAAGGAAAGAGAACAGGTTCGAGCAAAGCTAGAATGACAAGCCATGAAGCTTTAACTGGTGTAGAAGAAAATTTAAATAAAGCTCAAGCAGATAAAGAAAATTTGAGACAAGAAGATGTCAGAAAAGCTTTCAATCAATCCCGTGCAGAAGATCACGAAGAAAGAACATCAGAAGAGAAAAAACATTATTATTCAAGCAACGAAGCTACTATTGCAACAGCAGCTCAAGAAAACAGCAAAGCCATAACAGAAGCGGCAAGAGAAGGGAATGTAGGTCAGCAAGAACAAAGGCAATCTGAAGATAGCAGCAGACAACAGCAGCTTGCAAATTGGGAGCTATTAGCACCTAGATTAATAGAAGATTCTGCAAATCGTGCTATCAGATTAGACATACCAGATGTAGAGGATATACAGACCGTAATAGTCAGGATGGGTCAATCTGGAGTTACTATACAAGCCATAGGTTCTGAAGATATGGTAAACAGCTTCTCCACTAGAGAAGGAGTTCTCAGAAGTGCCCTTGCTAAGAAAAATGTCAAACTAGATTCAGTAACAGCCTTCGATGCAAAAGCAATGTATAAAAAATAATCAATCATGAATAATCTTCACCATCTATCACAAAACACTACGTTAAATTCAACTGATTTAATAGGCTTAATATCAGGAAATATGGCTGGTGCTGCAACCTACGGTCATAGAGCTAAAGTGTGGTCATTCAAAGACTACATGTATGGTGGCGAGATGGTCGAAGGTGGTCTTAGTATGAAACAAGGTGGTCAAGCACCTAGGTTGGGAGAATGGACTAAATTGTTCATTAAAGGTAAAGGATTCTTTACTGTCTGGGACCCGAAGCAAGAGAAAACCATGTATACCAGACTTGGTGATTTTCACATAGATGGCTCTGGTGATATGGTTTCCAAAGAAGGCTACCAAGTTCTAGGAGCTCCTCTTGAAGGATCTTATACTCAATTAAGAAGACAGGGACAGTACACCGACCTAAATACACAAGCTGATGGTTTTGATGACATAACCGAAGGAAATCCTTTCCGAAAAGCCCCAAATGGTGCTCCCCAAAAATTAAACCCAGCAGGAAGAGTTGTTGGTAATGTTCAGGCTATTAATATCGCTTTAGATCCACGTAACGGTAAGTATCTAGGACTATATGATGAAATCAAGGTCGCCGAAGATGGAATCGTTTACGGCAAAGATGGTAATAATTTAGTCTCTCTTTACAAAATACAATTAGCAAACTTCAATAATCCAGAAGGATTAACAGATCTTAAAGATGGAATTTATTTTGAAGCTAATGGTAACAGTGGCATGCCTACTCTTGCAAGCACTGGTGCCATGATCATTTCAGAAGCTTTAGAAAAAAGTAATGCCAATATGAAGACCGAAGCCCATTATCTAACAGAAGCACAAAGATCTTATCAATTTGCTACCCAAGCTCAGAAGCTTGCTGATAAAATTACTGGTACAGCTATAGAGCTGATTCAGTAATGAGCCGAATTAGTATTTCAAATAGAGATTCCAAAACCAAATATTTAAATAAATTAGATGATAATGAAATTTTAGATATTGAGAACTGCGTAAACTGGTCAAGCATCGCAGAGCTTTGCATCAAATTAAGCGTACAAGAAGACGACAAAAGCACAGAGAATGAAGTTGTGCTGCGATCTCAAGAAGCAAATGGAATAGAGTTAAACCTTCATCGCGAGATCTGTTTAAGTTTCTGCACAGAATCGGAAATTAAAGATCTGAATCATAATTTTCGTAATAAAGACTCTGTCACCGATGTTCTTTCATTTAATTTTCAAGACCTCCAAAATACAGGAGAGATTCAACCACTTGGTGACGTTATCATCTGCACGGCAAGAGCACAAGAGCAGGCATGGGAACTAGGTTACACTCTCAGGCGAGAACTAATTTTTTTATTTGCTCACGGAGTCTTACATTTACTCGGCTATGACCATGAAACGGAGGAGGATGCAGAAAAAATGTTCAAGTTACAAAAACAAGTTATAAAAACATATGGTATTTTAGACTGAGTGAAGGTCTTTAATAATCTTACGCATAAACTTGAAGCATTTGAGCCAATAAACTCAGGTACAGTTACTTTTTACTCTTGCGGACCTACTGTCTACGATGATTCACACATAGGGCACGCCCGAAGCGCTATCACTTGGGACTTGCTTGCAAGATATCTTCGTTTTAAAGGTTACCAAGTAACTTGGATTAGGAATATCACTAACGTTGACGATAAAATTATCAACCGTGCAAAAGAATTAAATATACCAGCAGACACCCTTTCACGAAAATACACCTATGAGTTTTGGAATGACATGGTTTCCCTAAATGTTTCATGGCCAGACCACGAACCTAGAGCCACTGATTATATTCCGGAAATAATTAAATTCATTGAAGGACTTATAGCACAAGGTTCCGCCTATGCAGTAGAAGGTGATGTCTATTTCAGTGTGAGCAGCTATTCTAAATATGGTCAACTAAAAAGACAGACTATTAGTGATTTAAAAGAAGGAAATAGTCGATTAGATCCGAATAATAAAAAGAAAGATCAGCTAGATTTTGCCCTATGGAAAGCCTTTCCAAATGAGCCACTCTCAAGCTTCAACTCTCCATGGGGCTTAGGAAGACCTGGCTGGCACATAGAATGTAGCACGATGATAGAAACAATTCTAAAAGAAAAATTTGCCATTTCCACTTTAGATATACACGCTGGTGGAGATGATTTAATTTTCCCTCATCACGAAAATGAATGTGCTCAATCAGAATGTTTCACGGGGAAACCGCTTGCGAAGTACTGGCTACATAACGGAATGGTCATGATCAATGGTACTAAAATGTCAAAATCATTAAGTAACTATATGACCATAAAAAGCGTTTTAGCTAAATTTAAACCCAATACTGTTCGTTTTTTCTGCCTGCAAACTCACTATAAAAAACAAATCAACTTCACAAATACGGCCCTCCAAGCTGCTGAAAGTGGTTTTGATAAACTTTTCAATGCTATTTCGGAAGAATTGAAAAACGTTAATTTTGATAGCTTTGCACAGATTCAATTAAGTGCAGCTCAACGAGCAAGCTTAGATGAAGATTTAATTAATCGATTCATTGAAATATTAGATAATGATCTAGCTACGCCACAAGCTCTAGCCTTGCTTTTTGAGAACCTCAATAAAAAACCTACAGTTATTTATCTTTTAAGCATACTTGGCTTTGACCTCAGATCTAATGCCAAAGAGAACTCACTAAAATCATTAATATACTCTATCGCCGATGCCAAAGCCTTATCTACAGCTTCTCATATCGATGCTATCGCCTCAATTAAAGCAGCAGCGACTTCATTTGACAATCTTACTGAAACTAATTCTATTACACAAGAAGAGATTCTTATTAATAAAAGCGGCTTAGATAGTATGATTCAGACTCTACTAGAATTAAGAGAAAAAGCTCGCCTCGAAAAAAACTTCGAACTTAGCGATAGAATTAGATTAGAGCTAGAAAAGGCTGGGATTACCATTAAAGATTTTAGAGATAAACCTAGTGAGTACAGTTTTACTTAAAATAGCTTAGGAATACGTAATTTAAACGTAGAAAACTTTTCAACATTTTTATAGAGTTCCATTAAGCCACTTGCATATTGCTTAAAATTAGGATCTAAGCTATATCCAGGAGCGAGAGGCATAATTATTGAATTTCCAAGAATACCGATAACCCTATTCTCAACTACGGAAGCAATACTCTTGCCATTAGTATTAGGTGCAATACAGTTATCTAAAAGGCTAAAACGCTTATTTGCAGACATTTTATACCAAATCACTTGATGATAATATTCTAGATTCTCATTTAAGTGCTTAATTAAATTATCTGCATCAAAATCACAATTTTCATCATTATAAAACTTGAAGCTTTTTAATAAAAATTCATATTCTTTCTCTAAAAGATACTCTACAAGAATATCCTTAAATGCCAAAATCATCTCTGCATCAAAGTCTTCAAGAGCAAACGGAATAAAAAGACATTCCCTCGCATCATAAAGGCTCTGCTCAACAGTAAGTGAAGTATATTCTCTATAATTTCTTTCTAGCCGAGCCTCACTGCTCTGTCTCTTCATTTTCTCTTCAAGATAGTGAAAGCTATATTTCAAAACATCATTTAAGGCTTTCTCAAAATTATTCGGTGGTCTTGAATCTACATTACTAGTAAGCCCATCACCACCAATAAAATAATTAGCAAATTTCTCATCAAAACAAGCCTCAACAAGCTTTTGGGCAAAAGCAGAATCGGCAACATCATTCTCAGGCAAACGCCACAGCTGCTTAATTGCTAAAACATGACCATGAGCAATTTTCTTAATTTCCAAATTAGCCGTACGATCAAAACAAGATACGGGCTTCATAAAATCAGAGCTATTCATTTGATCTTCAAACCCAAACTGCGTAGTTCTTAGAGCCTTATAAAAGAAGAACTCCTCTGCCACATAGTTATCAACCGTTAATTTAGAATGTGTAGAAAAAATCGGATTTTTAAAAACGATTTTAAGCTTAGAAGGTATTAAACCATCCGCATCAAGTTCTATTTTTTTAGCTAAAAGCTTATCAGCAGACAGACTCACATAGACCGTTTTATATTTATTCACGGAAGATAATTTAGTTTTAAAAGTCCCATTTAGAGAGGTTTTTAAAACAGCAATAGGTTCTAATTCTTTACTATTAAACTGCTTTAATTCTTTAGGAGAAGCCCAAAGAATCAGAGTTAAGCCTTCTGGGATTTCAACACCGCTCACTGCAAGTATCTCACCCTCAATGGAGTAATCTTTATGATTAACTTCCGTAAAAGTTCTTCTTGCGTAAGCCATAATTCGTGACTTAATCGGCAGCTCTAAAATAGCTTTAGTTTCAGCAATAGTCTTGAGATAATGATAAGCATAAGCAAACTCTTGCAACAAAGCTCCGTCTGGTGAATAAACTTTAAGCTTCAAATCTTCAGAGATGGATTCTGATTCTGGAATCTGTAAAATAAATTCACCACGATCTGAAACTTCTATACGATTTATTACCAGTGAATCATTAGAGTTTGAAGCTGTATTAAAGGTATCTTTTATGATTTCAGTACGAGTTTTTGCAGAACTTAATTCATCTTTATAACCTGTTATGTCTTTAATGTTTTTAATAATATTTAAGCTTATAGGCTCATTTTTTAAAAGGTCTGGCACATCTTTGCTGAGAAAAAATTTACTCTCCGTCTTATTTTCAAACTTAGAATTAATTAACAGTGCTTCTCTTTCAAGCTGAGCAGGTTCTAATTTATTTTTCTCATATGCAAAAGTTAAATAATAAGCCTTAAAATTAGCCTTCTCATCAGCCAACTGTAAATCTTTTAAAAATCCTTGTATTAATAACATTAAGGAAGCACCTAGATTCTCTTAAAACCAAAGCAAATATTAAATTGCGGTATTAACTTAGTAAAAATATTGTATCAACATAATAGTTTTTTTGCTTAAGAAATTTGAAGGCGAATAAATATTTTAAACATAACCAATAAAAAATTCGATAAAATCTTAATTTAAATCATGGTTACACAAATACAAGTTCCTAAATCTAAACGCCTCGACTTAATTCCACCATATCTTTTCGCAAGAATAGATGAGAAGAAAGCTATCGCTATTTCTAAGGGCGTAGATATTATTAATATGGGTATAGGTGACCCAGATATGCCTACTTTTTCACCTATCATTGACGCTATGCAGGCAGCAGTCATGGATCCTAAAACACATGATTACCCACCTTACACTGGAACATTAGAATATCGTAAAGCTGTCTGTAAATGGACTGCTCAGAAATTTGGAATTCCTGAATTCGACCCTATCTCTGAATGTTTAGGAACCATTGGTTCTAAAGAAGCGATCCATAATATTTTTCTAGCTTATGTAGACCCTGGTGATTACACATTAATTCCCGACCCTGGTTATCCTGTCTATAATACTGGAACTATATTTGCAGGCGGTACTCCATTTAAGATGCCTCTTCTAAAAGAAAATAATTTTCTTCCAGACTTAAAAGCTATTCCAGCAGAAGTCGCTAAAAAAGCTAAATTAATGTTTCTAAACTACCCTAATAATCCGACCAGTGCTATCGCTCCAATTGAATTCTTTGAAGAAGCTGTGGCTTTCTGTAAAGAGTACAATATTTTACTTTGCCATGACATGGCTTACTCAGAAATTAACTTTGATAACTATAAAGTACCTTCGATTTTCAACGTAAAAGGTGCTGAAGAAATAGCCATAGAATTTCACTCTTTCTCTAAAAGCTATAACATGACTGGCTGGCGTGCAGGCTGGGTACTAGGTTGGGCTCCAGCGATACAAGCCCTATCTCAAGCAAAAACCAATATCGATTCAGGTATATTTAAAGCTATACAAAAAGCTTGTTTAACAGCACTTGAAATAGAGCAAAAAGTCCTAGACCAACGAAACTCAATCTATGATGGAAGAAGAAAAGCTATCATAAAGGGATTAAGATCACTGGGCTGCGACATTGAAGCTCCTAAATCTTCAATGTTCGTTTGGGCGCCTATTCCTTCTGCTTTTAGATCTTCTGCTGAGTTCTGTGAAAAGCTTTTAGATGACTGCGGCATAGTAGTATCTCCGGGTAATGCCTTCGGTGAATACGGGGAAGGATATTTCAGAATAGCCATGACTACTGATATAGAGAGGGTAGAACTAGCATTCTCTAGGATGAAAGAGGCTGGTATTAGTTTCTAGAATTAAGTAAGCTGCAATTGGCGTTTTATGGCAGTGTTACCAAACGTGCAAGTTTAATGCCTTTATGAATGAATCCCGAAACCCATTTTTAGTATCAGCAGATCGCTTACCTAAGCTGCCACAGTGGTTGAGAAACTCATTTCCTAAATATAAATTCGATAAATTAATCAAAGACATGCCTTTAAATGGCATGACTACTGTTTGCGAAGAAGCTAAATGCCCTAATCGTGGTGAATGTATTTCTCGCGGCATCGTCACTGTCATGATTTTAGGTAGTGAGTGTACTCGTGCCTGTACTTTTTGTGCAGTAGAAAGGAACACACCACTGCCTGTAGACCCCTTAGAGCCACAGAAAATGCTTGATATGGTAAATTACATGAAAGCTAAATATGTGGTTATTACAGCACCCACTAGAGATGATCTGTTTGATGGCGGAGCTAGTCAATTTCGCAAAACAGTAGAGCATATTCGGCTTTATAGACCAGACGTAAAACTAGAATTATTAATTCCAGATTTCCAAAACCAGCATTATGCTTTTGATGAGATCATTTCAGCAGAGCCAGAGATGATCTGCTTTGATATACAGACAGTAAAAGCACTTTACAAATGGGTTAGACCAGGCTTTTCCTATGATAAAGCACTGGAGTTGTTTTCATATTTCAACACAGAAATAAAAGCTAAGAAACTAAATATTGGTCTTAAAAGTGGCGTCATGCTTGGCTTAGGTGAAAGACCTGAAGAAATTATCGAATTAATGAAAGAGCTATATTCACACGGCGTTCGCTACATCACGCTAGGACAGTATCTTAAGCCAGCAGAGATGCCATTACCTGTAATCGAATACATAGAAGAGGATATTTATCAGTACTATCAGAAACGAGGTCAAGAACTAGGTCTCTGGATACAAGCTTCACCACTCACTCGCAGCAGCTACATGGCAGACCATCTGCATGAAAGTGCTTTATAAGATTTTGGCAATAATCCCTTTAAATAAAATCACGGCTACAAAAAAGATGCAAAAGACAGAGCTTCAAACCTTTCCCAATCCTATGTTCAGAGACCTTTGCTTACTTGAGTTTGCAGAGGATCACTTAAACCCAGATGAATTTATTTTCTTTTTCTACACTTGGGATAAACTAAGTGTCTCCCTTGGGCGCTCTCAACGTAAAAGCCAATATCTAATCCAAGAGTGTATTCTAAAAGATACCCCCGTAACTATTCGCCCTAGTGGCGGCAAAGCCGTTATTCATGATGGTGATATCTGTTTTACTTTTATCGCAAGGCAAAGCCATAAACACTTCGGCGGGAATCTCCAAGAATCTTACACTAAAGTCTCAGATTATATTCTTAATATCTTAAACGAACATTTCACACAGAACCTCGGCTGGGAGAGCGACATCGAGGCTTCTAATCATACTAGAGTTACTACAAAACTCAAATCCCCACAGTTTCAGCAAGATAATGAAATTAACACGACTGGAGAATTAAATAAAAGCACTACTGAGCAAGCTAGGACTGACAATCAAAACTGTTTTTCTCAGACGACTAGGAGTGAAGGTATCATTCAACATCAAGGGGGAAATCATAAAGTCTTAGGTTCCGCACAGATGATGTACGCAAGCTGTTTTTTACAACAAGGCTCAATTTTAATAAATAACAAAAACCCCCACAGCAAACTTAGTTTTGATATCCCATCAATGTCAATGACTGAAGTTTTTAATAGTGGGAGAAACTTAAATCTAGATAACCTCATAAAGGCTCTAAATAAAAAGTCTCAAAATTTATTTAATACTTAATTAAAATCAAAATATTTACCCAACTCAAAAACAAAACCATAATCACCAGAAATATTATTTGCAGGTATACGATAAGCAACAACTGCTACTACATCTCGTTTCAAATTATGATAAACCAAGCCAGGAATAATTCCAGCAAAATCATGAGTTCCAGAAAAATACTCTAAAACAATACTAAGTTCTTTATTTACTGGATGCTCAATACCACCAATAAAACAAACCGTATCCCTACCATAAACTTGCCGAGTACCAGCAGCAATACCGGTAGTCAAGCGAGTCTTAACTTTCGGCAAACGAAAACTCAAATGTGAGAAAAAATTAGATCCTACTCCATTACCCTGTAATGAAACAGGTAACATATAGCCATTTGTAATTTTAACGTCATCTAATATTTTTATAGACGATATTCGCTTTGAGTGTTTGGCACCAAAAGCTAGGCTTAAATTATTTAAATCATCTGACTTAAGACCATAATTAGTAATAGCCAATTCCCAATTTTCATTCAATCCATAAGTTATAAAATTAGTTGAACTCCAGTGACCATCAGTCCCCCACATTTTAACAAAGCTCTCATTCATTACAAATAGCTTATTTTTAGGAGTAATATCAGCAGAAGGTAAATTAATAATGGCTTGCTGTGCGTTCAAAGGTACTTGCATACTAAATACACAAGAAAAACAACAAAACAAAAATAAATAAAACTTATGAATCACGAATTATTACAGAGTAATAATTCTAGTACCAGATACTGCTAATTTACAATAGCTCTATCTGTGAAACATAAATCATCCCCTCAAGTTCCTTCACATAGGGGGCTATAAGCTCTTTAATCGTGTTAAATTCAGATTCATTACAAATAATCACAACTAGCATATTTCTATCAACTGAGATAAAACCATAATCCAGCGAATCACCTTTATCACCGTGACCTTTAGAAATATCAAAGACAGAATAATTTAAAATATGCTTGCTAATCATTAGGTCAATAAGCTCTCCAAAGAATCTCTGCTGAATAGTAATCTCGACTTTTTTCATAATTAACTCCTTTGATTTTAATTCACTACCCCCAAAGCCTTTCTATCACAGCATAGTAAAGCGGTATCCCTAATGTAACATTTAATGAAAAAGTTAAACCTAATGACATAGGTAAAAGCAAACTCATATTAGCCTGCGGCACAGCAAGCCGCATAGCAGCCGGAACCGCGATATAAGAAGCACTAGCTACTAATATCGTTAAGAGTAGAGCGTTACCCACATCCAGACCGATTAACTTAGCGACAGCTATCCCGAGTAAAGCCGCTAGAGGAGGATAAGCAAGTGCAAAGGTGGAGAGAAAAGCCCCCGATTCTTTTAAAGCTCCAAGCTTACTACCAGCTATTAAACCCATATCTAGCATGTATAAACACAGCATCCCTTTGAAAATATCTCCAACAAATGGTTTCAACTCTTGCTCACCAGAAACTCCACAGATATAACCAATAACCATACTGCCAATTAAAAGTAAAACCGAGCCATTAGTAAAAGCTTCATGGAACACTTTACCCATACGGGTTTGTGAATTTTCATCAGTTTTGTTTAAAGCAAATTTCACGATAATCAAACCTGCAATAATAGCTGGAGACTCCATCAGAGCCATGCCAGCCACCATATAACCATCAAAATGAATACGATGTGCTTCTAGGAAAGAAGTAGCGGTAACAAAAGTTACAGCACTGATGGAACCATAAGTAGCAGCGATAGCTCCAGCGTTATTAATATCTAATTTAAATCTTAAAATTCTATACAGGAGAAAAGGAATAAAGAAAGAAAAAGCGACACAAGCTAGCATGACCTGAATAATCGTGGCATTAAAACCACTATGGAACAGCTCTTCACCACCTAAGATTCCAATATGAAAAAGTAAATAGAGCGATAAATACTTACCAATCGGTGGAGGGATCTCCAGATCAGACTTTAGTAAAACTGCCACAAGACCAAGTGCGAAGAACAAGACTGGCGGATGTATAAAATTATTGATGATACTTTGAATAAAGTCCATATTATAGTATTATTCTCTTTTTTATGGATTCATATCAATTGCCCACTTGGCTAGTATCGGTATTATTTCTCAGTATATTCAGTGTTCAAGCCTCAGCTAAAGTAAATAATGATTTTCAAAACTGGTCAATAATTACCCTGAATAAACAAATTAATGATAAATGGGGGGCTTCCTTCGAGCTTCAAAATCGCTTAGTAGGTAGCTTATCTACAGAAGGAACTTTCTTTATCAGACCCGCGATATTTTACAGAGTAAGCAAAAACATCTCTATTTGGCAAGGTTTTACTTGGAATCCTACTTTCCAAGAGCAAGGTTATTTAAACGAAAATCATATTTGGCAACAGGTCGCTGTAAATAAAGACATTCATGGCGTAAAGTTCTTTGCCTGGAACAGATTGGAAGAAAGATTTATTGAGAATGCAGATGGAACATCTCTTCGAGATAGAATAAGGATTGGGGCTAGAATACCAATCTTTCAACTCAAAACTTGGAAATTTATTACTTTTGATGAATTATTCATTAACCTAAACGAAGTAAATAATGGTCCAGCAAAAGGAATTGACCAAAACTGGATCTTTACAGGGGTTGAAAAGCAAGTAAATAAAAATACAACACTAGAAATTGGTTATTTACTGAACTATTTAAACAGAGAGCCAGAGCAGCTACAACATGCTCTCAATTTAAATTTAAATATCAATATATAAATGAAACTAACATTAAATAAATTCCTAATAATCTTTTTTTTACTAAGCAGCGTATTTCCCATTCTAGGATTAGGTTTTTTACATATCAATTACTTACATCAAATACTCAATGAGAATAAATCATTTCTAACCTTAATTGAACATGAAGAATTTAATCTCTTTCTCATCTACTCAAGCATAGTTGTCATCGGCATGACCTCCTGCCTGATAATCTTCAGGAACCTAGTTCTAAAACCGTTTAACAATGTCGCAGCTAAACTCAATACACTAAGTCAAGCAGAGAATACAGATAGCATTAAAAACAGTAAAAAATATTTACATGAAATTCAAATCTTTATCAATGAATTTAACAAAGCAGTCAATACGATGAAAGTCGCAAAACAACAAAGAAATGATTTTATAGCAACCCTTACTCACGACTTAAGAGTTCCTTTAATCGCAGAGCAGAAGGCTTTCAAACTTTTAATGGATTATTCCCTTGATGAGGCTACTCGTTCAAAGCTAATGAACAGCCTCATTCACAGCAACGAAGATTTACTTAAATTAGTTAACAATCTACTAGATAGTTATAAGTTCGAGGAAGGTCAAATTATTATCAATAAAAGCAGAGTCTCTGTTTCAGACTTAATTGAAAGATCATTACTTTCTTTATATCCATTATTAACTGAAAACAAGATCAGCATTATAAAAGACTTTCAGCCTATCTCAACCCCAAACATCTATTTAGATTTAGATGAATCTCAGTTCACTAGGGTCTTAAACAATATACTTGTGAACGCCATTCAAAATTCCCCTCAAGCATCAGAAATCACCATACAATTAAGACTACTTCAAGACACTGTAGAAATAAGCATCACAGATGAAGGATATGGCGTAGATGAAAGTAAAATCAGTAAAATCTTTGATAGGTATTCATCAGGGAACAAATTAGGCACTGGTCTCGGGCTATATATTTCAAAGCTAATCATCGAAGCACACTCAGCGCAGATATTCGCCAAGAACAAATCACCCAGAGGAGTTGAATTCATCATTTCATTACCAATAAACATAGCAGAGATTAAACCATGAATATAAAACCCTTTAAGATATTAATCGCAGAAGATCATGAACTTTTCAGAATTAGTCTAGAAATAGCTTTAAAACAAGATCCTCTTATTGAAGTCATCGGAACGGCTGAAAATGGACTAAAGTGTAAGGAATTATTTCTATCATTAAAACCAGATCTTATTCTCATGGATATTGGCATGCCAATTATTAATGGTCTTGAATTAGTTGAATTTATTAAATCAAAAAGCAGTGAAACAAAAATCATCATGCTCACAGCCCATGATGACGAGATAAGCGTACTTGCAGCATTAAGATTCAATGCTGATGCCTACTGCACAAAAGATATTTCCTTAAATAAGCTTACAGAAATAATCCCCCTAGTTATGGATGGTGCTTTATACCTAGATCCACTCATCGCAAAATATTTATATAAAGCTGTAAATAATTCAAACAATCTACACAATTCACCTAGAGACAGTATTAGCACAAACCTTCAAGGTAACATTAGCAAAGCAGCATTAACAGAAAACGCCGTACAGCTCAGTTCAAGAGAGCTTGAAGTATTAAAATTAATCACAGAAGGAAAATCCAATAAAGAAATCGCTCAAGATTTATTTATCACTTCCCACACAGTTAAAGCCCACGTCTCAAATATTATCCAAAAACTTTCAGCAAAAGATCGCACAGATGCTTCTGTAAGAGCGTTCAGACAAGGCTTGTTTCATTAAATACCTTTTAATTTATAAACAGAATTTATCCACTTAAGTAAAACAATCTTTTCGTCTTTAGTTAAGAGCTTATCCCAGTGAATGACAGCATACTGCAAAGGTGGCATAGTATTATCAGCAATAGAAGTCTCTAAATGAATCAACTTAGCTTCATCTAAATCCTTATCAGGAATATCATTTAAGTCTTTTTCCATATCAAAATCTAGCAAACCATCTTCAACATCTTTTTTCACAAGGTCTTTTACAAATGGTAGCTTTGCATAGAATGGCATAACAGCCTTACTGGAATGACAATCCGCACACTTAGATTTCAATATCTCTCTAGAGGAAAGACTTAGAGGTGAATACTTTGCTGAAACCTGCATTACAGCAATCCAGAGACAAAAAACAAATAAACTCACAGATCTAACAAGGTTCATAGATTTTATTTATTTGCCATATACAACCACATCACCACATCTTCAATCTCAGCAGCAGAGAGATTAATCTCAAACTCTTTAGCATAGAGACTCGCCAATCTGCGAGTCTGATCCAAAGTGCGCCTAGAGCTAATACCATGTAAATCTGGTATTTTCTTTCCAATATTTCCAATGGTTTTCGTTTTAGCATCCCACTTACCAGCAGTTCCCCCACCAGGGTGGCAAGTAGCACAAGTCCCATAAGTGCCTTTACGACTAAAGAATATCTCCTTACCCTCTTTAATACCAGCAAATGACGGTAAGAAAAAAGATGCTAGAAGAAGAGTGATTAAAATATTTTTCCTCATATTAATATCCTATTATAAAAATTACGGAGTTACTGGATTCACTTGAATTACCTGCTTCAACTGCTCAGCCGGTACTAAAGTCTTAGCATCACTTTCATAAGGAATAAGTAATATAGAAAATTTCAATGGCTTCTTCGCTAACTTCTTAGCAATAGCAGGGCTTGCAAGTTTAGTAGTAGGAGCAATAGTAACCTGATCTACCGAAATATTACTAGCATCGGTAATATTAATAGTACCTAAAGTCTTCGAAAAGCTTAAATACTTCAAAACATCTTTAGAAGCACTAATTTTATAATCCAGATGAGATCCATTAGATAAATTCTTAGGAATGTTTTCTAGAGACACACTCAAAGACCCATTAGTAGTGGGGGTTAAATTAGCTACCGTCACCAGCCAATTAACAGCAGACAGAAAACCACCTTCTGGAATATTAAAATACTTAGGGTGGTCAGTCATAAACTTCTTAGAAAAATTCTTACCAGCTGATTCAAAATCTCCACCAAAATTATTTCGAGAGCCACCGCCACCAGAGCTAGTATGACACAGAGCACAATTACCCTTATAAACACCTTTAGCATAGGCGTTAGCATTATAGTCATTCATGTAAGCTTGAGTAGCGCAAACTTGAAGCCCAGAAATACATAAGGTACAAAAAACAAACAAAGACAAAAATCGAGAACTAAACATATTCAAATATCCTAATATTATTATATCAATTAATTTCATATTATAATATTCCCATGCCCCGATTTACTGCTATTTTGATTTTAATAATCTTAATAATAAATTCATTTACTATGTCAACTTTCGCCGCTACTGAGCCAAAACTCATTAAAGTAGATGAAGAGAAGAAAGAAATTTTAGTCGAAATTGATGGCAAAACTTATGCATTTGACTTAAAGCAAGCACAAGAAGTGACTGGCACAATTGAAGTCACTGAAGAAATCCCCACAGAAAAAGCTGAGGCACAAGAAAACACTACGACTTTGGCAGAGAGTACTAATTATACAGACCTAGAGAAACAATACGCCGCCCTCGCAATAAAAGAAGATCGCTTTACTGGCTTACCTTCTGTCATGAGCATGAGATTATATACAATGCAAACCGATCGATTAATGAAGCGTGGTCGCTGGGGCTTAGACTTCACCCATAGATTCTCTTCATCCTTTGCTCAAGATAATGACTTATTTGGCTTTGATAGCTTTGCTTATAATAGTTTTGGCGCACATTACGGTATCTCAGATCGCGTAGAGCTTCATGCGATGAGAGCAAATGTTGGCGATAGTTATGAACTTGGCATGAAAGCAAAACTCTTACAGGAGACTAAGGATTTTAGCCTCTCTCATCCATTTAACGTTACTTTACATTCTGGTTTTCAAAATGATAATTTGCAGAACTCCATAGATCCATATCTACAGCTCATAGTTTCTCGCAGTATCATTCCAAAACGTGTTCAAGTCTATGCATCACCAATATATGCTTGGCGTACAAATAGTATAAACAGTGGCGGTAGCTCATCTGGAATTTACTCTGCCTCAATTGATAAGAATGGCTTTAGCCGAGGTAACGAAGGAACTCTCGCTTTACCACTGGGTTTAGCTATCGAAGTACTGAAGAATAAAGCGACTTTAATCGGAGAGATAATTCCCGTATTAAATGGCTTTCATGAAAATAATATGGGCTGGTCAACTGGTTTACAGTTTTTATCTAGGAGAGAAACGCATATTTGGACTATCGGTCTTTCAAATATGCCTTACGTAACCTCTGGTCAAGCTATAGTAGGTGGACCAGATGATCATTTACACTTAGGCTTCAATGTGGATGTGTTCTTATGAGTGATTTAAAAAATTTCAAAGTAGAGCTCTTTAAGGCTCTGTCACATTTTCATAGAATTTGCATCATTGATGCACTAAGAGAAGGCGAGAAGAGCGTCTCTCATATCTGCGAAATTCTTGACATAGAAAGCTCCTACGCTTCACAACAACTATCCATACTGAAAAATAAGAATATTGTTGATGGAAGAAAAGAAGGCAGTCAAGTATTTTACTCAATCAAGGATGAGACTATATTAACCTTATTAGATGTAGCTCACTCTATTTTCAACAATCATATTACAGACCTAAAAAGTACTATCAAAGAAGTCAAGAAGAAGTCAAAAAAAGAGGGCTCTAACCATTATGACTAAATCTTTTATCATCATCGGCGCTGGTCCAGCAGGCTATCAATCAGCCCTAGAATTACGAAAAGCTGTACCAGATTCTAAAATAACCTTAATCGAAAAATATAAATTAGGTGGAACCTGCCTGCATCGTGGCTGCATCCCAAGTAAACAGTTATCCTGCATAGAAGAAGAAAAAAATTATTTAAAGACATTAACAAAGAACAAAACCCTTTTAATGAAAGGTATTGAACAGAAATTATTAAAAGCAGATGTCGAAATAATTTACGGCAGTGCAAATATAGAAATTAGCGAATCATCTTTTCAAATTCAGGTGCAAGACTGTGATGATGAGGGTTATGTTATAAACGAAAATGCAGATGAGGGCAGCCCTAACAGTAAAAAAAACTTAAGTGCTGATTACTTAATTCTAGCGAGCGGCTCTAAGCCTCGAAAAATAAATTTCGATAAATACTTTAAAGAAAAATATCCTGAAATAGATTCTTCTGAAATCCAAAAAGTGAAAGATAAAGCCATTAGCAGCGATAGCTTCTTCTGTGATATTAAATTGCAGAGAGGCTTCTCTGATTCATACTGCTTTATCGGCGGTGGCTATATCGGCATAGAAATAGCTTCCATGCTAGCGAAGCTCGGGAAAAAGGTGAGAGTAATAGAGTCAGCGGAAGATATTTTATTATTTTTGGATAAGGAATTACGCGAACGCATAAAAGCTAATCTAGCTAAACAAGGAATTAAAATTGAAGTTAACGCACAGAACATAGAATACCAGAGCATTCCAGAAGATAAAATTTTCATCGCGATTGGCAGAGAAATAGTTTTACCACCGATTATCTATAAAGAAAAAAACACTGTGGAAAAAATTACTGATAAAAACACCCTCTTTGAGAAAATATCAGAGCTTAAACTCAATGATCGTATTTTTTTAGTCGGAGATCTATCTGAACATATGCCACTAGCTCACTATGCTTATGCTGAAGCTAAGTCTTTAGCTAAATATTTTGGCAGCCTTGCCAAATCCGACATTAACAGTCAAGCGACTAACAATAATTTCATCAAACCCAATCTAGACTTAATTCCTCAAGTAATTTTCACCAACACCGAATTTGCGCACTGTGGGATGAACCTAGATAAAATCAAAGAAAAATATCCAGAAAATTTCTTTATCGTAGAGAAGAACTGGACAGAAAATGCTAAGGCGAGAATCTCTGGCTGCGAGAGAGGTTACGCTAGGTTTATCTTTGAAAGCTCGACTAGGAGAATATTAGCCTGCTCATTAATAGGACATTTAGCTACAGATCTTATTTCTATAGCCGTGCCACTAATTCACTTAAATCTAAGTTACGAAGAAATACAGAATATGGTATTCCCCCACCCTACTCTTGGAGAGCTTTTTATATTAGACTAAGGATATATGAGTTTCCCGATACTCCATGAATTTAATCTTGAAAAAAAAGCTAACATAGTAGACTTTCATGGCTGGCAAATGCCAGTATCCTACGAAGGCATACGTGAAGAATATAAAGCGACAAGAGAAAAGGCTAGCATTTTCGACGTATCCCATATGGGGCGCTGGTTCTTCAGTGGTAAAAATGCCATGGCTTTTCTAGATTACCTAACTACTAATGATTTAAGCTCGCTTAAAGATGGTAAAGCCATTTACACGACACTACTAAATGAAGAGGGTGGCATTATCGATGATTTAGTTATTTATAAATTCAACCCTGAGCGATTTCTATTAATCAATAACGCTGGCAATCATGACACTGTCACAGAGTGGTTCTGGCTACAATACAATAAATTAAAATCAGAAGAAAGTTCTTTAAAAAATGCAGGAGTTGAAGGTTGGGAAAAGTCCTGTAAAGATATTACGATGGAGGATGTCACCGCCAAACTAGCTCAAATAGCCATACAGGGACCTTTAGCAAAGGATTTAGTGAATAAATATCTAGGGTTAAAAGAGACATTATCTTATTTTTCTTTTCGTGAAATTTCTTTTAATAATGAAAACTATATCGTCTCTGCCACTGGCTATACTGGTGAAGCTGGTTATGAAATATACGCTAAACCGAGCTTACTAATTAAACTAGTAGAAGACTTATGCAAGCATTCAGAATTAGTTCCAGCAGGCTTAGGTGCTAGAGATGTCTTACGCTTAGAAGCTGGTTACTGTTTGCATGGTAATGATATAGATGACTTAACTACGCCTTATGAAGCTGGTCTTGACTGGATAGTAAAAATAACGAAAGAAAATTTTATCGGTAAATCTAACTGTAGTAGACAGAACAAAATACTCAGAGGCTTATTGTTTTCAATCTCCGAAAAAATCATTCCTCGGGCTGGAACTAAAGTCTATGACGAAGAAGAACGCGAAATTGGGGTTATTACCAGTGGCACCTTTTCTTTCATCTTGGATAGAGCGATTGCTCTAGTCTATTTAACTGATCCTCTGATTATTAAATCTATAATTTCTAATAAAACTGATATGACTAGTAAAATAAATCTGAAAAAAGTATCAATAAAAGTTCGCAAAGATATTTTTAGTGCTAGCATAGTTGAGCCTTGGTTTTATAGAAACATCAGAGGTAAAGAGATTCAAGATTTGGAGGCGATTCAAAAATGAAACAATATTTCAAAACACATGAGTGGATAGAAGAAAGTAGCAATGGTGCTTATTATATCGGCATTAGTGAATATGCCGCTCGCAGACTCGGCGACGTAGTATTTATAGAACAGATGGAAGATCAAAGCAGCTTTATTGCAGGCGATACGCTAATGATTTTAGAATCAGTAAAAGCTGTAGGTGACGTTTATGCACCATTTGCCTGCGAAGTAGTCAGAGTCAATGACAAAATAGTTAAAACACCAGAAGAATTAACTGGTGAAGAATGGCTACTAGAGATCAAGCCACTAGATCCACTCCCAGAGCTTAACTCTTTAAACGATTCAGACTATGAAGCATATGTTAAAAAAGAAGGTTAAGACTTAATATTTTCCTTTAACATTATGACTAGAATGGAGAGAGAGATCTTCCCAGCTAAGAACAAATTATATACACAGAAAAAATCATCACCAACATTCTTGTTCACTGAAACTTCACAGTAAAGTTTTTTACTCTCAAACATAATTCCCTCATCCTTGCGAATATTTTAGCAAAAGCTAAAGATTCGAACTTAATGTTTTTTTAATATTTCGAATGAGGTGCTTTAAGGAAATTTTTCATCACTTCTTTAATCAGGTGCGCAAGCACTGTGCAAGCAAACTCATAGGGTGAATCACTTTATGAGACTGCTTTTGCACTCCAATTTCAGCGTTTTCATTGTCCTGCCCTCCACTTAAATGTGCCTCTATTTGAGACATGCAGCCAGGGTTTGCAGTTATCACCAAATCCACTCCCGCTTTTTTAATATTTGCAGCTTTCCTTTCACCAATTGGTTCTGCAAGCTGTGACTTAATCAAATTATAAAAGCCCGCAGAACCACAGCAGACCTCAGCTTCTAAAAAGGGGATTAATTCTAAATTTGGAATTAAAGCAAGTAAGCTTTGGTACTGAGTAGTTAATCCCTGAGCATGATATAGATGGCAAGCTGGATGGTAAACAGCTTTAATGGACTGCGCGCAATCTTCAATTTCTGCGTTTTCATCAATCCCTTTCAAAGAAACCAACTTAGCCTTAAAAGCCTCTAAAGATACGGGTGCTAACCAATTATCTGGATCTATAAGCTCCGCTATATCCTTTACAACGAGAGACTCTAAATAAACCTTGTCCTTCACATGTGCTCCACAACCAGCTGAATTAAAGACAATAGGATTAGAGAAGTCTCCAAGAGCTTGTTCCGTTTCATACAGTTTATTTAAAGCATCACACTGCGCTTGAATAAATTTCTCAGTCTGCTTTTCACCAATCTTAAATTCACCACTGTGGCTAGCTAAAGCACCACAGCACCCTGAAGCTGGTACATAAACATGATAACCAGCGGCATTTAAAACCTTAATAGTATCGTGATGAACACTATTATAAAGTGTATCCATGACACAACCCAAATTAAACAGTACGGTACGCTCAGAATCAGGCACATCTAAAATCGTTTCAGCAGAAGGATACAGCTTATTTACTTCTAGCTTAGTATACGAAATTTCCCTACTGGGCTGCACCTTACTAAGCTTCGGTAAAAATGGAAACAGCTTATAAAAAATATTTAAGACCTTTAAACCGATACGTCCTAAATTCAGTAAATATCTTTGATCAAGCAAAAAAGCGAAAGAGAATTTACGTACCAAGCCCCAAAAGCCTTTAGAATAACTGCTTTCCTGCTTTTCATGGCGAGCATAATCTAAAAGCTGAATATATTCAACTCCAGATGGACAGACTGTTTCACAAGCCATACAACTAAGACAATTATCCAAATACTCTTGCCCTGTGGCATCTAGTTCAGGTACCTCACCTTGAATCAGATCTTTAATTAAATAAAGCCTACCTCGCGGAGAATTACCTTCATTACCAGTAGTTAAATAAGTGGGGCAAGCTGAAAGGCAGATGCCACAATGTATGCAAGCCTTAATTTTATCCAGCTCTTCATCTCTCATAGCAATCTCGGCATTTTCCTTAAACATAATTAAATAAGCAGCCCTGGGTTTAAACGCCCCTCTGGATCGAATTTCTCCTTAATTTTCCTTAATAGCTGAAGTTCATCTTGCGATACAGATAAATTCAAAGCCCTTTCTATGAGATGATTATCAAGCGTCAATGGTCTAATACGAATCACTGGCTGATATTTACTATTTAAAGTTTGGAAAATAACAGCATTTCGGATAATTTCAAAATCATGAGGTTTTACGAAAAGCCTAACTGTAGCATTTATTAAATCTATTTCCAGCTTCAACACTCCATGCGGAAAATTTTTCAAAAACGATGAAAGCTCTATCACAAAGGCTTTCAAATTACTATGATTCAAAGAGAAATCTACTTTAAACTGATTTTCACTCGGATAAAGCTTCTTAAATGGCATAATCAAAACATTTAAATCAAGCCCCGTCTTCTTTAGAATACGCTGTTTACGCAGCTCTAAAAGATCTGGGGTACCATAAAACTCTGCTCCTAAAGTAAAAGGTAAGGTACCCTCATAAGCGAAATCTTTACTAATAAATAATCTAGACTCTACTTGATTCACATCAAAGTCAAACAAAGACCTCCACTTCTGAAAATCCATATTATCTAAAGATTCCATATCTTCACTTAAAAGCAGCTTCAGCATAGGCGTTTTCTCTAAACGAATATAAGCAGAACGGATAAAAGCAAGTGAATTAAAGGATCCTAAATAAAGCTTTCTTAAATCATAGCCTGCTACATTTTTAATTACCTGCCCGCCCGCCTTACTAGTAGAGCCGTCTAAGTGTAAAAGCTCAAGCCCAAGCACCGACCTCTTCTCTAAAGGAGAAAACATTTCACCTAAAACTCTTGAAAGCTTATATTTAGCTGGAGCCAGAATAGTAGTCATCTTAGAATAAGCTTGCAGTTTCTGATCCAGCTCCCCTAAAGTTAAATCAGCAGATACCTTCGCCACGAAATCATCGTTATATATATCAAGCCCCTTATCAGCCTCTCCCAAAATACGCTTCAACTCTTCTTTCGAGCTATGAGACACAGAGGAGTCAAGGCTTTCAGAGCTAAATTCATTACCAAGTTCAATATAATCAAACTCTGTATAGATAGGTGCCTTACGGGGCTTATGCACAAGTCCAACATCAAGTTCTTTGTTGATTGAGTTAGAGTCCATTAGCCGAAACCTCTCTATGACATTCTTTGCAGACTTTAATTGGGAAAATTTTATCAGGATTAGAAATATACTCTGGATCGAAGATAGCTCTCAAATCTAACATTTTTTGCATATCATTAGGGCTAAATAAGTAATCCATATACTCCTGTTTCTCTACACCGATGCCATGCTCCCCAGATAGGGTACCACCAAGATCTACACAGAGACGCATAATCTCATGACTCGCCTCGAATATCCTCTCTATTACACTAGGGTCTTTCTCTGGATCATAGAGAAAATTAGGATGCAAATTACCATCACCGGCATGAACTAAGTTAGCTAACATTAAATTATATTTTTCTGCAATTCGCTCCACACCTTGAAGAGCAGCAGGGATTTTAGATCTTGGTACCACTGCATCATAAAGATACCAGAATGGTGCTATCCTGCCAAATGCAGACGCTGAGCCCTTTCTGACTTTCCACAATTTTAATCTTTCAGCTACATCCTGAGTGGTTTTATAGCTAAGTGGATTAAAATCTGAGACTAGAGCCTCTATCCTATGCGACTCTTTAAGTATCTCTTCGTTAATACCGTCTAACTCAATCAGCAGCACAGCTTTCACTTCATCAGAGAAACCAAGATTATAAGCAGCGTTAACCGCCCTTACCGCATGATTATCAATAATCTCTAGAGCAGCAGGCTTAAAACCTTGGCGTATAAGCTCGCTTACCACTTCTGCGCAAGTAAGAGTAGAAGAGAAAGACACCTGAATCGTTATAAAAGCCTCTTGGTTAGGGGTAAGTTTTAGTAAAGCTTTAGTTACTATCCCCAAAGTTCCTTCAGTACCAATAAATAAGCCAGTGACGTCTAAATCCGAGAATGTATTTTTAAATTTCAAATTTGAACTTGCATGTTTATGAGCAGTGCCATTTTCAGTAAATTCGGGAACTAAAGAACCTACGTACTGAATTTCACCATTAGGTAAAACTATCTCCATACCAAGCACATGATCAGCAGTAACACCATATTTATAGCAGTGGATACCACCAGCATTTTCTGCGATATTTCCACCTATAGTACAAGCAAGCTGACTAGAAGGATCTGGCGCAAAATGCAAACCCGTACCTAATAAAGCCTTATTTAAAGTAGCATTTACATAACCAGATTCAACTAAAGCTACACGATTTTCGTAATCAACAAAAATCAATTTACTTAACATCGCAAGTGAAATCAGGACAGAGTTTTCAGCAGCTATCGCCCCACCAGACAAACCAGTCCCAGCTCCTCTCGCAACGAAGCTAAGCTTCTCTTTAGGATTTTTAAGTTTTTCATTATAAGAAATAATCTCTAAAATAATTTTAGAAACGTCTTCCGTGTCATAAGGAATTAAAACCAGTCTCGGCTTATTTTTAAACAATGCAGTAGCATCAGTATCATAAAGATGTAAATCTTCGGGCTTATCTAGAACCTGCTTAGGTTTAAGAAATTTCTTTAAACTATTTAAGAGTTTCTTCACGGATTATCATCTAATAACCCTTTAATTCTAGCTCTTTTCTTTAGACTTGAAAAACGTCCTTATTATTTAAGCATAATCATCTACAAGTGATGGCTTAACAGGAAGAGAAATACCTGGTGGTGTTCCTTTAATGAGAACAGGTCTATCATCATCACTATCCTTGGTAGATTTTACAATTGGTGGTTTCGCAGCCAAGGACTGAGACCCAAAAGCACTAAAACTATTACCTATTGTTACCATAATTAACTCCTTTATTCTGACTGTTTTACTAGTCAGAATATTCTATATCGGCTAAATACTCTGCAAACACCAACAATGAAAATAAGGAAAATATTAATTCTACAATTTGGACAAATCAGCAATTCAATTACCGATTTGTCCAAATTATGGGTAAAATTACTATATATATTTTTTTATGAGTACAAAACATGACTACCTGCACAGAGACATAACTAAGCATGTAAACGAATTAAGAAACATGTATCCTGTACTAACCATAACAGGACCTAGGCAGTCGGGAAAAACCACCATGGTCAAAAACCTCTTCCCTGATAAAAAGTATCTGAATTTAGAAGATTTAGAATTATTCGAATATGCTCTAAAAGATCCTAAAGGCTTTATTCAAGACATTTCAGAAGGTGCGATTATTGATGAAATCCAGAAAGCTCCTCAGCTACTATCTTACATTCAATTAGAGGTAGATAAAGCGGACAAGAAATCCCATTTCATACTTACTGGCAGCCAAAACTTTCGATTACTTAACACGGTAACCCAGTCGCTAGCTGGAAGAACTGCACTACTATCTCTCTTACCATTTTCCATTAATGAACTTCGCAAAGATAGTCAAGACTATAGCAGTGAAGAATATATTTTCAATGGTTTTTATCCACGTGTTTACAGAAATAAAATCAATCCAAATTACTATTATAGGGATTATATTAAAACTTATTTAGAGAGGGATCTTATAACTTTAAAAGCTGTTCATGATTTGAGCCTATTTCATAAATTCTTAAAACTTTGTGCTGGCAGAGTAGGTCAATTACTAAATTATCAAAGCCTTAGTGAAGATTTAGGCATAGCAAGTGGCACTGTACGAGAATGGATAAGCTTACTTGAAACTAGCTACATTATTTTCCTGCTTGAACCGTTTAGTGCAAATATCAACAAAAGATTAATTAAAAGCCCTAAAATATATTTTTACGACACGGGTCTAGTTCGTTATCTTCTTGACATCATTGATATAAAACAGCTGAAAACACATCACCTGAAAGGAGCTTTATTTGAGAATCTCATCATATTAGAATTTATGAAAAGCTTTTACAACAGTGGCTTAGACCCAAGTCTTTATTTTTATCGAGATAAAGCTAAAGAATTAGATTTAATTATAAAAAAAGCCGAAAACAGCCTTGCGATTGAAATTAAATCTGCAAAAACTTTCCATGATTCATTTCTAGAAAATTTAAATTATTACGAAAAGCTCTTTCCAGAAAACACCGAAAGCCTAGGTATAATCTACGATGGCGACTTGGATCAAAAACGTAAGAACATTGAAGTGATTAGCTTTAATAGCTTAAATAAATTTATTAAGAAGGCTATAATTTAACAGAGGAAAACCTCTCAATTAGTCTTAAATGGCTAATTTATTAAAAAATGAACGATAATTACCGATTAAATCCATGGCTTTCAAGCGCAAACAGCTACGCAGCTGGAGTGACTTTTGAAGAATTAATGACGAAATATAGCTTTAAGCGAGAAGAGGTACTTCGTCTTGCTGGTAATGAAAGTACTATAGGTGCTAGCCCTAAAGCCTTAGAAGCTGCTCAAGAAGCCTTGCTTAGCTCAAATTACTATGATGAGCCTAACTGCGAAGAATTAATGGATGCACTCATTGATGATTTTAAAGACTCTACCCCACATATAAATAAACTTGGCTTTGTTATTGGCAATGGCATGGATAAAGTCATTGAGCATATTCTTTGCCTTTCAATCCAAGCTGGAGACACGGTCATTAATTTCAACCCGACCTTTGATTTTTATAGTTTCTGCACTTTAAAAATGGGAGGAAAAGTTTTAGATCTAGGTAGGGACAAGAAAACCTTCGAGCCTTGCGTCAAAAATCTTGTAGCAGATATTAATAAACATGAATCTGAAACAGACTCTAAAGTTAAGGTTATTTTCCTCTGCACGCCCAATAACCCTACTGGAAACATTCTTAGCCTTAATGAGATAGAAGATGTAGCAGAAATCTGTGAAGAAAAAAACATCATACTTTTTATAGACCATGCTTATATAGAATTCACAGATAGGGAGACTTTCGAAGCTACTAAGATTATCCATAAATACCCTCATATGGTTATCGGTTATACTTTCTCTAAAGCCTATGGCTTAGCTGGTTACAGAGTGGGCTATGCCCTAATGCATCAAGAATTAAAAAACATCTACCTAAAATATAATACGCCGTTTCTCTGTGCTAAACCGAGCTTAAAAGCAGCTAAAGCTGCGATACGTGATAGCGAGCATTTTAAAAAGATCATTGATAATAATAACAATGAACGCCCTAAAGTCACAGAAGCTCTTTCAGAGCTTGGCTTTAAGGCTTACAAGAGTCATACGAATTTCATTTTATTTGAGATTTCAGAGAGTTTAGATGAGCAGAAAAAATTAGCTATTTATGAGCACCTAGATAAAGAGGCAAGAGAAAAAGATATCACTGGAGCAATTATGGAATATCTTTTCTCTAAAGGCATTATACTTAGAAGATCTAAAGCTACCTCTAATTATGCAATTCGCATGACTATAGGGACTGAAGCCGAGAATCAGAGAGTGATTAAGGCACTAGCAGTAATTTGAAAATCTAGAATTCCATACCACTACCACGGAATTCTAGAAAATCTAGAATTCCATACCGCTACCTTCGAATTCCAGAAAATGGGTATAATTCAATATGATGTCTCAATTCGAGAGAAAAGCTTATGCTGAAATTATGGCTCACCACACGAGTCCAAAGCTGAGTGTGCTTTTCGGACCAAGACAGGTTGGTAAAACACATATACTTAAAAAACTGCACAAAGAGCTGAGCAAAAACAATAGCAGCAGCTATTTCAATTTAGAGTTTCCAGAACACAGTAAACTATTCAGCCGCAGCGATGAGGAGATTTTTAATTTCCTAAAATCCTCTGGTGATTATATTTTCATAGATGAATTTCAGTATATTGAAAATATTTCACGCATATTTAAAGCGATCTACGATTTTAACGATCTGCACTCAAAGAAAAAAATTAAAATATACGCATCTGGCTCCTCTGCTCTAGAAATGCATAAGCATATCAAAGAGAGTATGGCAGGGCGTTATAAGAAATTTATGATTAGACCTCTAACTTTAGATGAGCTAAAATCACGAAGAAGTAAAAATATTAAAAATAACAAAGAGATAAATACGCAAGAAAAAAGCAATCCAGATCAGGATTTGATAAAAAATTATTTAAAATTTGGGGGACTACCTGGAGTCTATAACGAAAGCGAACACCCGCGGGATGCTGATAAACAGAGTTATCTCAAGCTAATATTAGAAACCTATATACAAAAAGATATTAAAGCCCTAATTAAAGAAGAAAATATCAGCGCCTTTAATCACCTTATCTATATACTCGCAGAGAAACAAGGACAGCTAATATCTAAAGCTAATCTAGCTCGCGAAGTCAGGCTCAGTGAAAGCACTATAGAGCATCACTTAGAAATATTAGAGCAGACTTTCGTTTTATATAAAGTAAATTCTTTTTCAGGGAACCTCAGTAATGAACTGAAAAAATCTAAGAAATATTATTTCTATGATGTGGGCGTGCGTAATGCGATTTTGAGTGATTTTAAAGTCAGCGACAAAAACAAGCTCAAAGGCTCGGGCTGGGAGAGTTACACCTACAACCACCTCTTAAGCTTAGCTAATGAAGCTAATACAGAAATACTGTTCTGGAGAACCTCTGACCAAGTAGAATTAGATTTCATCTGGCTTCAAAACAAGACACCCGTTCCCATCGAAGTGAAGTCTAAATTAAAAAATCCAGAGATTTTCCCAGCCTTTAAAACATTCTTTAAAGCCTATGGTGAAGCAGCTTTCGGGATAGTCTTTAATGAATCACTCAATGAGATTATTTCTTGGAATGGGAGAGAGATTCATTTTATTAGTTTTGACAGGATACTTGAGGTGGAGGGGCTTTTTAGTGATTTATAGAAATGATGTTTTTATGAAACAGCCCTGCCTTCTAGGGAAGTATAATAGTACTAGCTATGCATTCAGAGCTTAAAAAATTACCTATAGGTATTCAGTCTTTCGAGCAGTTAATTCGAGGAGGTGCTGTTTATGTAGATAAAACTAAAAATATATATGAGATCTTAAAACCTGGCTTCGGAGCTTATTTTCTTAGTCGCCCACGCCGTTTTGGGAAGTCACTTTTAGTTTCTACCTTAGAAGCTATTTTTAAGAATAAAAGACATTTATTTAAAGGCTTATGGCTAGACAGTTCCGAGTATGTTTGGGAAGAGTTTCCTGTAATTAAAATCGATATGTCGACTGTAGAGAAAAGCACATCTGAAAGACTTTATTCAGGTCTAAGATCCGCAATTATCGCTAATGCCATTAGGGAAGGAATTAACTTAGATGAAAATAAGGGACCATCTCTTCTTTTCCAGGAACTTATCCAAAGCTTAGTAAAGAAATATAATCAGCAAGTCGTAATTTTAATAGACGAATACGATGATCCGATACTTAAGCATATTAATGACCCAGAGATGGCTAGAAAAAATAGAGAAGTACTTCAAGATTTTTATAAGATAATGAAATCAGAGAGCGGGAGCTTAAGGTTCGTATTTTTAACAGGGGTGAGTAAATTCGCTAAAACTTCGATATTTTCAGGACTTAATAATTTACTAAATATCAGCATGAGCGAAAAATACGCTACCCTATTAGGTTATACACAGGATGAGCTAGAGAGCTATTTCCCTGAATATATTTCTGAACTTGCTGAAAGCCATTCCCTGAGTGTAGATGAGATACTAAATAAAATTAAGTTTTGGTATAACGGCTATAAATTTTCTAAAGCTGAGAATAAAGTTTATAATCCTTTTTCTTCTTTACTGTTGTTTGAGACTAAGGAATTTGTTAATCATTGGTTTGTGACAGGGACGCCGACTTTTTTAATTGAATTAATTAAACGTTCTAGTGTCGATTTGCAGAGCTTTGAGGATTTGATTGAAATCCCTGAATATAATTTAAATGTTTATGATGTAGAATCCTTACCACTGATACCGATTATGTTTGATGCAGGTTATTTAACTTTAGTGAAGCAGTCGTTAATGGGAAATGACATTATTTACGGTTTAAGTTATCCTAATTATGAAGTTAAAAACTCTCTTGTAAGTGGCTTATTAAATGAGTTTAGCGAAAAGGATAGTGGAAGTATCTCCTCAGAGCTGCTTCAAATCTCACGAAGCATTATCAATAATGATCTTGAAAAATTCTTCTCTCTCTTAAAATCCTATTTCGCATCTATTCCGTATGATTTAATTCCTAAAAAGGAGCTTAACGAAAAGTACTTCCAGCTTATCTTTTATCTATTAATGCGCGTAACTAGCTTTAGAGTAAATACAGAAGATAGAACAAATCTAGGGCGTATAGATCTTATGCTAGAGACCGATATCTCGATTTACCTTTTTGAGCTTAAGGTTAATTCCTCTGCCACTGCGGCTTTAGAGCAGATTAAAGAAAAAAAGTATTATGAAAAATATTTACATATACCAGTAATAAAGTTAGATTCCAGCTCAGAAACGGCTCAAGATAAAGCAGTGTATCTTATTGGGCTGAATCTATCTTTAGAAGAGAGGAATATTAGTGAATATTTAATTGATAAAGTAATTTAACGAAACAGTATTGACACTTGGCGAGGTGGTTGGTTAAAATAATAAGCACCAAAGTGAGTGATTTTTATGAACATAAATTTAGCTGAAGCGGCCCTCCGTCCAGCAACTGCAGAATGCTTGCGAAGAAATTACTTAAACACTAACCCAAACACCAGCAGTGGGGCAGGAGAATCTCATCCTCTTCAGGACAAGATCCCCGAAGTTTCGCTAGGCAACCCAGATACTTTTAACTTAGCTCAAGTGGTCCTTCCGAGGACTGAACCAATAAATAACTTAAGCACCTCAAAAACCAGCAATGGAGCAATATACCCTGCAACTAAACCTAAACAGCTACCTCCTTTAGAAGGTGCTGCTAAAAAATTATTTTCGAGAGAACATAGACGTCCTCTACTAACTCAAGAAGAAATTCGTACTCTTCATAAGAAAATCGAAGTTCCGCTAGGCAACCCAGATACTTCTCTATCCATTAATGACTTGGCTAAAGCGGTCTTGCCGAGAAATGAACAACGCTTCCCAATAGATTACTTAAACACTAATCCAAACACCTCTGCCCAAGGATAAACCCAGATATCCTCATCTAACTTATAACGCTTCTCTGCAAGCGACGCACAGATCAAGGATGCTTCAGGCACTAATGTTTTAAAGGATTTAAGACCTTTAAGTTCAGAGTTCTTCGGTGTATCAGAGGCTTTAATCTCTACAGCGAAAACCTTTCCTGTAGGTGCTTCTATGATTAAATCCACTTCCGCATTATTTTCAGTTCGATAATAAGAAAATTGATAATCGGGGTTTAAGTAATTAGCCGTATAAATAAATTCTTTAATTATAAAATGTTCAAAAGCTTTCCCAAACTCTTTAGTCTTAGGAGTCAATTCCAGAGAAAGCTTCTGCTGAAGAGCTCTAGTAACACCAGTATCGAAAAAATAAAATTTAGGATGCTTAGACAATTTCTTTCTTAAGCGTGAAGAATAAGGTCTGAGATAAAAGCCCAGTAAAGTATCTTCAAGGATTTGATAATATTCTTTAACCGTAGCACTGCTCACACCAATATCACTTGCGATATTTGAATAATTTAAAACATTAGTATTCTCATCAGCAGCTAATTTCAAGAACTCTGTAAAAGTATCTAAATTCCTGACTAAAGCCTCCATCTGTATTTCCTCTTTTATGTAGGTATTAACATATGAACGCAAAGCGAGAATAGCATCTTGGCACTGTTGCCGAACTCCAATTTCTGCGTTTTCGTCACCTCCCATAGAAAGCAAATAAATAGCTGGCAAGCTACCAAATTCTAGAGAACGATATAAAGAAAATTTAGAAGACTGCATGAGTTCTAAATGGGTTAGACCGAAAAGAGAAAAACTGAAAGCCCTGCCGCCGAGCATGTTAGCATTAGAACGTTTAGGGGACTGCTCGCAATCTTCAATTTCTGCGTTTTCGTCGTCCTCATGATCCTCATGTACCCGCAGTACACTGCGGTCATTCGTCCTCCTCAGCCTTGAACTTGTACGATTGCGAGCAGTCCCCTTGAGTTTTCTAACACTAGAAGCACTTAAAATAAAAGCTGGTGGCTTCTTCATATTCTCTAATAGATAATGAATTTCATCTAAAATCTCTGGTAATTTCTGCACCTCATCAATAAAAACATGAGTATATTTAGAATCACGATAAATAATTTCATCACGAAAGCGCCCTGGATTCATTTTCAAGCGCCTTAACTCCTCTGGAATTAAGAGATCATAGATTAGGCACGAATCAAGAGCAAAACTACTTTTAATTAAAGTAGTCTTCCCTACCTGCCTCGGACCAAACAAAAAAAAACTATGCTTGAGTGGCAACTTTAGAATTCTATCAATGTTTTTTGAAGCCATACTTTAATTCTACCACGATTTTTTAAAGTTCTGCTTCGGTTTATCGTGGTTTAATGATTCGATAGTGGCAATTATTACTTGAGTTTTTAGAGAACTAATTAGTCGACACCTAAAGTTTAATATTAATGGACATTCCAGAAACCTAAATTAATTATTAAGAAATCTAGCTAAGTAGTATTAACATTTGGTGGAGCGGTAGGTTAAAATAATAATCACCAAGGAGAGTAAATTTCATGAATGTAAAATCGACTAAGTCAAATAATCTGAGTATTAATGAGACATTAATAAAGACTTTAAATGAAGGATTTACAGGGATCAAAAATGCACTTAATGAAATTGGAACAGACGTTAAAACACTTGCAGAAAAGCGAAGAGAAAGCTCAAGTCGCTTAGCTGCCCCTACCAAGGCAATCTCTACCAAAGACCTTGACAGGGAACATGAAGAAAAGGCATATCTTCTTCAACAGTTGTTGGTAAATAAAGATCTTTTTAATGACGTTTCAGTCAGGGATGATAATTCGGATCATCCAAGCATCACACTTGACATTGAGACAGGGTTAAAAGAAGGAAACGAGATGGTTCATCACGGATTAGAAGTACGTATTAATCCAGATAATATGGTAATTTACCCTCACAAAAATCTTCCATCAATAGGGATGAAATTTGACACCCTAGGTAAAGAACAATATAGCGATCCTTCATTAGAGAAGATTAGACGTTTGATTGAAAAAGCAATTCCTCAAGACGAACTAAATGTGAAACAGAGAGATGTATTCAATAGCTTCTTCAACTCTAGGGAATTTATCACACACGATGATTAGAGATGCTTTAGGCACGAGTGTTTTAAATGATTTAGACCTTAAAGTTCAGAATTCTTCGATGTATAAGAAAACCACTTGCGACTAAAACCCAGAGTTTTTTTATATTTAATATGGAAATGCGCTAGAGATAATCACTGAACCCTCTCCACTAAATATTCACTAATATTCCTCTCTTCTAAAGATAGATTCAACCCAATAAGATACACTGCTTTATCTTGAGCCGTTTCCGAACTGGAGTCTAACTTTACTGCTGGTATATGCAAATACTTTTCATAATATTTCTTCTCTTTAATCTGCTCTAAAGCCTTAGCAGCACAGGAATCAACCTTAAGCTCAAAAATATATACATCTGTATCACTCTCTAGAACTAAATCTATACGTCCTAGATTTGTTCTATCTTCTGTATTTACTCTAAAACTACTTACTCGCATTAATAGATAAAATATAAGCTGGAAATACTTTTCGTTAAGATCCTTTTTAGGAATTAGATCGTATGGGATAGATGCAAAATAGGATTTTAGTAGGGAAAAGAATTTTTCTAAATCATTTGCTAAAATAGCGTCCTGCACTGAGAATACTAAACTAGAGGCAAACTCTGGCTTTCTAATATCCGTATAACTTTTCAAAAGATTTTCTAGAAGTGAATTCTTAACTTCAAAATTAGGGTAACCTAGTGAATAGGCTGTCATTAAATTTCTAACAGAAAAATCTTTAATAGTAAGATAGCCAGCATCATAGAGGATCGGCATTAGAGGTAGATTTTCAATATCATAGCCCTCAAAGCTAGTCTGCATAAGCTTAATATAATCTTCAAAATCTTGAACATCATAATTATATTTTTTTATTAATTCAATAAGATAAGTTGGGGTTCCTGTTTCAAACCAGTAATTCATAAATTCTTTTTTTTCAAACAAGAGTAAACAGGAAAAAGGATTATAAACCTTATTCTCAGCCTTAGAAAATCTATAGCCGTTATACCAAAATTTAATTTTATTGAGTGTCTCATTTATACTTAAGGAATGGCTTTCAGCCAAGTCAGAAATACACTCAGGGAAATAAGTCTCTAATTCCTCCTGAGTGTAACCTAATAGGGCAGAGTATTTATCACTCAGGCTAATATTTAGTAAATTATTTAATCCAGAGAATATTGAGGTTTTAGCAAATTTACTCACCCCAGTTAAAAATACAAATCTTAAATTTTCACTCTCTGACTTCATTATCTTATAAAAATCCTGAAGCACTTCTCTGTTTTTTCTAGCCATCTCTGGATCATTAATATGTCTAATTATTGGATCATCGTATTCATCTATTAAAATTACTACTTGCTGATTATATTTCTTTACTAAGGCGCTGATAAGTTCTTGGAAAAGAAGAGATGGCGCTTTATTTTCATCTAAGTTAATCTCTTCTTTACTAGCATTAGCGAGAACTGCGGATTTCAAACCCAAATACAATCTTTCAGATGTGCTTTTCTCTACAGCAGACATATCGATTTTAATCACAGGAAACTCTTCCCAAATGTACTCAGAACTATCTAGCCATAAGCCTTTAAATAAATATCTTTTATTCTTAAAAATAGCTTCTAAGGTAGAAACTAATAATGACTTTCCGAAACGGCGCGGGCGACTAAGGAAATAAGCTCCGAAGCCAGGTTTTAAAATCTCATATATATTTTTAGTTTTATCTACATACACAGCACCTTCCCGAATTAACTGCTCAAAAGACTGAATACCTATAGGTAATTTTTTACGCTCTGATTTCATAGCTAGTACTATTATACTTCTAGAGACCACTGCACAACTCCAATTTCTGCGTTTTCGTCGTCCTCAAGATCCTCATGTACCTCTGGTACACTGCGGTCATTCGTCCTCCTCAGCCTTGAACTTGTTCGTTGTGCAGTGGTCTCTTCTATACAAAATACTAAAACCAGAATCACCTAATTTGAAGCGTTAAAACAAAGACTCTAAAGAGATATAATGTTAGTGAATGTTTCAGAAATCACTAAAAAGCCTGAGCCGAGTCATAATCGACATAAGCATTATCGCTGTATCCTATATTGCGGCAAGTAACTTAAGAGTTTTAAATACTCAAGGCGGCAACACCAGTGAATTTATTATTAGTGATCAATTAATAAGAATCATCGGTTTTATTATTCTGATTAAGCTCCTGGTTTTTTACTTTACTGGCATTTATAAAAAATTCTGGCGTTATACTAAGACTGAAGATTTAATACAAATCGGACGCTCTTTATTAATAGCGAATTTACTCATAGTACTACCTAGAATAGTTCTAGGTCTAAGTCCTAGAGCTCATGATTTATTTGCGGTCTCTTATGGTGTGGTGATTATAGACTTTTTTTTAAGCGTCACCCTGATATGTAGCGTTCGCCTACTGCGTTTCTATCTAAAAGAACAGAGTAACATAAAATCTAGACTTAAAGTGCTCTCTAGTAAAACTAAAAATACCCTCATTATAGGTGCTGGTGAAGGCGGGATGGAGGTTCTACAAGCAATAAAAAATCACCCCGAGTTAGGTTTAGACGTAAAAGGTGTTCTGGACGATGATAGTAAAAAATTCGGCATGAGCTTACTCGGTTCAATACAAGTAAAAGGTGCGATAGTCGATGTTCAGTACTGGGTAGATGAACTCGCTATAGAACAGATTATTATCGCCATACCAAGTTCATCATTAAAGGAACGTAAACGCATAAGCTTGCTGTGTAATGATACTGGTGTGGATGTAAGAATAGTACCATCAGTAGATCAGCTAGCTGGCGGCAATGTAGATATTCGAGAGATCAGAAAACTCAGCATGGAAGATCTTCTTGGCAGAGAGGAAATTAATTTAAATATTCCAGAAGTAGTAGAGTTTTTAAAAGATAAAAGGGTCTTAGTTACTGGAGCTGGCGGCTCTATAGGTAGAGAGCTCTGCAAACAGCTTTTAAATAAAGGACAGATAAAAAGCTTGTGCTTACTGGGGAAAGGGGAAAACTCTATATTCGAATCCAGGCAAGAATTAGAGAGGCTGAAGCACATGAAAGCCCAAGAAAGCGCTCAGGCAGACGAACTGAAAAATCATCAAATAAATACAGAAATAATCGCTCGCATAGCTGATATTCGTAATTATTCACGTATAGAACATATCATTAAGGAATTTAAACCCGAGATTATTTTCCATGCAGCCGCACACAAACACGTCTTCATGATGGAAGAAAATCCCTGTGAGGCTTTCGAGAATAATGTTCTTGGCAGTAAGAACTTAATGGAATTAGCAGCAGTACACAGTGTGGAAAACTTCGTATTAATCAGCACTGATAAAGCAGTAAACCCTACTAGCGTTATGGGTAAAACCAAAAGACTCGCTGAAAAGCTTTTATTAATTCATGCTCGTAAATTCACTAATACTAAATATACAGCCGTACGCTTCGGAAATGTGCTGGGCAGTAGAGGTTCTGTTATTAAAGTCTGGGAGAAACAGATAGAGGAAGGAAAATCCATTACAGTAACAGATAAAGAAGCGATCAGATATTTTATGACTATTCCTGAAGCTTCACAGCTTGTGATAAAAGCAGCTTCGAAAGCCCATTCTGGAGAGATTATAATCCTTGATATGGGTGAACCGATTAACATTTATGAACTAGCTAAACAGTTTATTCAATTATCAGGTTTATCGCTAGCCGACGTGGATATAGAATTTACTGGCATGAGAGCTGGAGAGAAGCTCTACGAGGAGCTTTTAACTTCTGAGGAATTCGTCGCTTCGCAGCTTACTGATAAGATCTTTAAAGCTAAGATAGAAGAAGTCGAAGAGAATGCTCTTATGGAGCAGATTCTGGAGCTTAGTGAGATGGCTAGGGTGGATAATCAGGGGGATTTGGTTAGGAGTCTGTCACATACCTATATTTCACCCTGCTAATGTGAGAGATGCTATCTCTCACGCTAAATAGTCAAAACACCAGCAGTTTGATTCTTTTTAAAATATTCTTGTATTCCTTGGTTTTCCATTAAAGGTTTTATTTTTCCTTCACCAAGAGCAGCTCCTGAAATAGTTTCAGCATTCGAGAAAATTTCTAAATATACCGCCTCAAATACTTTAAACATTTTTTCAAGTCCTTCAATAAATTTAGTTTTTTGTTGATCTACCAAACCTCTATCAGACAAAGTCTTATCTAAAGTCTTAGTGAGATATTCAGCAGCTTTCACTGGATTTATTTGATTTATTTCTAAAGACTTTAAAAATAAATTATTATAAGCTAGATTTTTATACAAGCTTGGTAAAGTACCTTGTTTATTTTCATAAGTCACAAATCTAGCATTTACCTCTTCTGGAGCAGCACTCTGCAAGGATTTAAAAGTATCTGCGATAAGAGTTTTTTCTTCTTTCTCTTGACTTTGTTTAGCATTAAGCTCAGAAAGAGCTTCTTTAGCAAAATCTCCTAAATTTAAATTGTGAGCACTAGTATTTGTCGGCGTAAAATCTTCTAATCTCTGAACTGCTACACCTGAAGCTAAAGTATAGACTTTAAAAGCATTCTGTGCAAGATTAATAGAATCCTTAGATACAAAACTTCCAGACTCTTGAGTAGTTAAAAGAGGTGACTCCGCTTCTGTTAAACCTTTAGGCAGTAGCAATACTCCCTCTTTATTAATAAAAGTCATTCCTTGAAACTTAAGCTCTGGATTAGTTAGCAATAAAAGTTTTGAAGTATTTTCATTAGAACCAGTATTTAAAAGTCCACCAACATTATCAAGCAATTCTGGAACAGATGGATAAATAATTAAATCCTCTTTCCTGATATTAGCCTGGTTTAGATTAGTACCTTCTGCTAAATAGTTAGCCATAACTTTACTGAACTCTTGATATCCCTCCGCATCTAGGTGAACATAGTGACGCTCCTGCTCTGGAGATTCGTTCGGTAAAGCTAACATAAGACTGCCATCTGCTAATTTATATGAATGTGAATCAATAAAATTCTTGATTCTTTGCTCATTTAAAATATTAGTAGGATTTATAGAACCAAGATCCAAAGAAAAGTCTCTCATCGCCTGTGATGCAGAAAGCTTGGTAAAACCAGAACAAATGACTGATTCACCAGTAAGAACCTCTGCATTCCCCTTAAATTCTAGTTTTTTGCCTATAGCCTCTAAACGAGGTGCTAACTGAGAATTATCATAAGCTTGTAAAAATTCACTGAATTCCTGATGAATTAAAGTAATAGCCTGTGCGTGAGAAGCGGGCTTATCTCCTTTAATTAATTCTTTATAACGAGCCTGCATATCCGATCTCAAAGCTGCATGATCTGGAGATTCTTGATAGCGCATATATCTCGCTAAATTCTCTGGTGAAGCTTGTTCTGGTTCAACTCCTAGCTGAATTAAATCATGTCCATTTAAATTAATTAGATTTAAGAAACTCGAAGCAGAGTTATCAGTTTTCAAAGAACTCTGTACTTGCCTTAAAGCTTCCTGATCTTTAGAACTAACCTTAATAACAGTTTCTACCAAAGGATATAAATTATGACCCAGCGATAGTCGAAGAGGAGAATCAAAAGAATCATTCTGCATTAAATTTACTCTCGCATGTGCTAGATCAATAGCCTGATTAAAAGCCTCTGGCGTTTTATTTTCTGAATTTAAAAATGCAGCCTTAGCTCTATCTTCAAATTCTTGTCTATAATTATCAACTGGCTTAGCAGTAGTATTAAATTTACTAATATAATCTAAAACTTCTTGCCTTTCTGCATCCGTCTTGTAGAGTGGGTTACTAGGACCTGGTTTATGTGCATTATCCGTCATAAATAATTTGATTAATATCTGTTTACCGTGATTCAGTAACTTCTGAAGATCTAAATCTTTATAAGAATTCAAAGACTCGTGCACAGAGACATTCTCACCCTGCCAATTGCTAGATTCTGCATCTAGTAAAGGCTTTGCCCAAGCCTTTAAGTGCGGTAATTTTTCTACTAGGCTCGGGATTAAAGATGAATCTAGAATACAAAAATCTTCTATTAATTTATCTATCCTGCCTGTAGAAGCTCTTATAGCCTCATCTGTAATACTAGAAGAAGAATTAATCAGTGAATTGAATAAAAATCCTTGTGTAATAAAAGATATATCACTAGGAGCAGAGATAAATAACTGTTTATATAGACTAATAGACTCTTCACTCACTTGCCTAATCGGAGAAGGATTTACAGATTTTAATGACTTAATTTCTTTTTCTATAAAGTTGCTAACTTGCTGACTAGGTGATTTACGTAAATCATCAAAAACAGCTAATCGAGAAAGTGGCGGGCGAGCTTCTTGATCATAAGAAGAATTCTGCGATAAATAGCCATCATACTTAGCTCCCATAAGAGTATCTATAAGTTTAAATTTTTCAATTAAAAGCTCTGCCGTAAAACCTTCTGAAATTAACTGTGAAAGTTTTTTATTTTTTTCTAACTCATTAGAAGTCGTGGCAATCTCAAAATAGCTCTTAAGTAACTTTGCAGTTTGACTTTCATTTAGAGCAGAATGCTTCAGGGATTTATTTTCCAAAGCTAATGTTTTAAGTAGGTCTGGATGAGACAAGCCACGCTCCACCCAATAAAAATAAGCGAGCGGTAAATAGCTTCGACCCTCAGTATCTGGCTTAGCTGCAAATAATGCGTTTTCTAAAATATTTGAAATTTTAGGTAAATTATCAGCAGACTTGAAATTCTCCTCTATTCTCCTTGCTTGCTCAATGACAGCTTGAATAGGATTACGAATAGATGGCATAGCTGTAGAATTATTAATCAGACTGTTTTTAAACGTTTCTGCTAACTTACCCTGATACTCCTGTAAACCATAAACGTCATTAAACCCTTTCACTGATTCTGGAGCGATAGCGTTTAACACGTAGTCAATATATGGCTTGTGCTTAACTGCATCTAAACCATACCCACCATCTTCAACTGCTAAAGTTAAAAGCCTTCCAACTCTGTTTCTTTCTGCTAATGTTTTACCAGCATAAGCTTCTAAAGTAGGTTTGAGTTCAGGTGATATTTCTGCATTAGGCTCAGCCTTAGCAGCAGCTTGCTTAATTAAACCTCTCAAAGCATCAATACTACTGTCTTCTAAAGATGCATGGATAAATCGAATTTCAGGCATTAACTTTTCAGGATTTTTTTCAAGCTCTTGAGCCTTAAGGTTTTTAATTTTCTCCAAAGCTTCTAATGAATAAGGTAGTTCAATGATTAAATCAGATCTGCCCGAGTCCTTGATTAAACCTAGAAAATCATGACTATCAACAAGCGGAACTATATCGTCAGGATAGTCTATAAAAGAAAGGTATTTAATGGTCGGGTCATTATTATCAACAATAGCTTCCCAAGCGCTGGCAAGACTTGCGTGGTTATTAATTTTAAGATTACTAGAAGCTTTCTCAGAGACTAAGTCAGATATATCTAATTGAGCTATTTCCTGAATATAATCAGGGACTTGCTCAATAAAAGCGTTCTGCTTTAAAATATTTGTTTTAAAATCGTATTCAAGTCCCCAAGCTTTAAGAATATTATTTAAATTTTCTTGAGCCTCAGGAGAGTTTATAAGAGTTTTTATTTCAGTAAAATTTATGTTCTGATCTTTGCCTTCTGCAAGCCTAATACCATCAGCTTCCAAGCACTTCTTTATAAATTTTTCAATCTCAGGGATCGCTGCAGATGCAACATCTAATTTTATACCAGGATTCACAGAATCAATCGCTAATTTTAAAACACTCTCAGAAAGAGTACCTTGAAGCAAATCTCCATAAGCCTGAGCATACTCTCTCAACTGAGCGTGTGGGATTTTTACTTTAGAAAAAGTATCAGGAAGCTCACTTGTGCTTAAATCTAACAAAGCACTTAGATCCATTGGATCAAATGCAGCAGGAGCATTAACTGGAGAAGAGACTCTTGCCTCCATTTGCTCAGCCACGTTTACAGTCGCAGGATTACTAGTGAATCGAGCAGTGGAAATGGAAGTGTGAGTAAAGGGATTATTCACCACTACAATCAAAGGCTCTAAGTCATCCGCGTGTTTAGTTTCTTGAACATTACTCTGCCGAGACCAAAATTTATTCAAATTATCCTCAAAAGCCTGCTTCTGAGCCTGCGCCTTAGGATTTTTATCAGAACCCTGAAAAACCATTCCAAGCATATCACTAATTAAAGTATTAAATTCTCCTTTAAAAGCACTGAAGACCGCTGCTTGAGAGTCATAGGTGTTGTTTCTTGCTTGCTGAGTATTTATAAAATTCGGTAATGCTATATCTATGAAGCGAGAGATCTCATCCTGAAACTTAGCTCCAGGAGTCGTTAACAAATACGCTAAAGTAGTTTTCGCAAATCCCTCGTGAGACTTAGCAACAGCATGATTATTAAATGGGAATGAAGCCAGCTGAGATTTTATAGTTTCAGCATCTAGCTCTTTTTGTCCAAAATTTCGCACAGCCTGAGATAATTTCCCAAAGCCGACTCCAATAAAAGTCATCTTTAATCCCTTATATAGAGATATAAAGCATTTTAAGACTTATTTTTTACAATTATCTTTGGTCTCATGCGACGTTTCGACTCCAGCTTTTTCAAAATGACTGATTAATTTAGTAGAGCTTCGCATTCTGTTTCTGTCTAATTTCAGCATAAGTGTCTGATAAAGGAGTGAAGTTAGCTTTAGGAGAGCCTACTAGAATACCTTCAAAAATTCCGTCTAAAACTTGAATAATCTTAAAAAATTTTCTCAAAATATCATCTGCGGCTGTTACATCACTTTTCCCTAAAACTGCATTGACACTCTGATCAACATATTTTTCAAAAAATGCTGGATTCTGCCTATAATGATTCTGCATCTGATTATAAAAATGCATATAGGTATTTGCCATCTGTTCATTTGTAGCAGACTGAGGCTTAGCTATTTCAGCAGATTTAAATTTCTCAATTAGTTTACCTTTAGCTGAAGTACTTACTGAAATTAGCAAATCATCACTCTCTTTAATAAAATTAGTAATGCTTGCTACAAACCGACCATCAGGAGGCATTTGATGAGCCTCTACTATAGAAGAATATTTATCATTCAAAACTTCAAGAGTAGTGAGATAAGCTGGTTTCTCGGCATTATATTCAGCATCAGGGTTTTGTTTATTATATGTCTCTTTAAATTCTTTTATGAGCGTAAGATTCTTAGAATCTCTAGATGTTTTTTCAGCATCACTGCCTCCAGTCACAGTACTAAAGCCTTTACGTAAATTCACATACGCCTTTACTAAAGTTAAATCATCATTATTTAATTTCACCTCTTCTGTAATTGCGAAATCCAACCTCAAATTCTGATTAGCTTTTAAATTCACCAATGAAGAAGCAGCTTCCCAAGAAGTATTCAATTCAGCACACTTCGCTTGAAAAGCAGGACAGAGTTTAAAATCTTTACCAGCCTTCGCGAGGTTATTTAAGCCTACTAAAATAGTCTCAGTCTGCTTTAACACTTCTGGATCATATTCAGAGTCTTTATAAAGCTGATAGACACTAGCATCTAAATTCTGTGCTTCTCCAAATATAGATTTAGTAATTATGCCAGCAAGAGCTCCAGAAGGATAATTATTTGATATTAATTTAACTGCAAGATCTTTTCCATTAGCAGCTTTAATAGAATCAATAACAGCTTGAATACCTTCTGCTACTGCATTTCCCACCAAACCACCTTCAACAGAGGAATTACCAGAAAGCTCTTGACCTAAATCAATACCTGCCTGAAGCTTAGTGTGTGTAGAAGCAGTATCTATATATGGAATTTTACCGCCATCTACAGTATTTGTTAATAATGCATTTTTAGCTTCCAAGTATTTCTTGAGCTCTTGAGCTACAGTTTGCCTATTAGGAGAGCCTTTAAGGACAAGAGAAATTAAGGCTAAAGAATCAATATTTTCTTTGTAACCAATATTTAAATTATGATAACCTAAGATTTTCTCATTTATTCCATTTGAAGAAGAATTATCACCCTGATCAGCAAGTAGATAATATTGAATAAAGTATTCTGCACCCAAGGTTTTTTGACTTTGTAAAGCTTCAGCAATATAGCTTAAACGACCTTCCTCATTATCACTGGGGAAAAAAGTTTTCTGTAAAAAATTAAACTCTTGTTTTCCTTTCAGTAATTCATTTACTTGCTCAGAAAGATCAGTAAACGCCGCATACTGACCATAAAATAGTGCTTGTGCTTCAGATTCCTTAAGCCCTGATGAATTTTCATCTTTAATATTCTGGGTAAAAGCTCCAGCCTCAGAAACTATCGCCTTAATAATGGTAATCTCTTCCCTGGGATGAGCTCTGCGACTATTAATCAACTCACGACTAGCTTCTATATAAGCTTGACGAATATCTTTATTTATTGGGATTCTAAGTTCCTCTGCACGAGTGGTAGCATCAGCACCAAATGCTTTCGCTCTTAAAATATTTTCATCTGGGGCTACTAATAAATTAATTACAGCATTGTCTATTAAAGCCTGTACGTCAGTTATGTTATTTACAGAAACTAATACATCAACAGCAGAAGAAGACTGAAATACACTCTGCACGGACGTTTCAAACACTTTTGCATTATTAGCAGTAAAATAATGATCTAGAGCTTTATTTGAAACTCCTAAATTATTTAGTAAATTAGTAACAAACTCTTTCTCTGAGTCTCTTAAGGCAAGGAGATTAAAATCTTTCAGCTTAGCTTTTTCGGCTGCTTGATTAATATAGGCTGCTAGCTTACCAAATACAGCATTACTGATATCTTTTTCTATACTTACATCTGAAGAAGAACTAGCAAGTCTCATTTCAGTAATTAGTTTTTGAGTGTCTAAATAGAACTGGATTTCGGAGGCATCAATATTTTTAATAGTTTCTGGTAGTTTTATATCTGTCTTAAAAGTAAAAACATTTTCTAATGCAGTCTGCATTTGGTTTTTTATTTTATTTGCAGGGGTGTCTAGAGCTGCTTTTATGGAGGGTTCTAGGTTTAGGGAGGAGAGAGCAGCACCTCTATCATGAAGGTCATCTGACAACGCTTGATCGAAGTAATTTAAAAATTTTCCAAGTGCCTCAATATTTGCTGGATCATCTACCGGAATATTAGCTTCTGGAAAAATATTAATAAGGTTCGCTTTTATAAACTTTTCAGTAATATTTTTGATAGATTCATGACTGTCACCAGATTTAGTAGAATTAGGGGTTTGTAATTGTAAGAGCAATAGATCAGTCCTGAATTGTTTAAATGAATCTAAATCAATTAATAGCCTAGCTGGAGTTAAATTATCCTTAATTGCTAAGTTCAAGTGATTATCAAGGAATTCATCATTAATTAAATTCTCAACAGATATTACTGGAGATTCACTCAAGCTCTTACCAATACGAATGTTTTCAGATTGAAGGCGATTTCCCCAACTATCAATACCTGCATTCATATTTTTTACAATCTCTGTAATAATTAGTTTCTGATCCTCTTCAATTACAGGTAAAAATTTTATTTTATCTGGATGCAAAACGGAATAAACAAGCTTACGCACTCCCTTTACTACTGGCTCTGATACTGGACCAAGGGCTAATTTCAGATTTTCTAAATAATCCACCCCATCACCTGATGATTTAGCAGACTGAATCTCCTCAATCATCTTAAGAACATGGAGCTGCTGAGTACGATTTAATCCATGCTTCACATCATCCCCTGTTTCAGTTGATTGGGGCAATATGTAACTATTCGTATAAGAATATTTTAAATAATTTTGCTGAAGTATACTCATCGCATCCTCTTTTAAAGGATGTTCCTCAAGCTTCAATAAAGATTTTAAACTGGTTAAGTATTTTAAATCTTCTGTAGAAAATACCAAGCCTTTATATTTTTCATAAATACCTAAATCCTTAGAACCATCACCCTCTATTAAATGACAGAGCTCAGTAAAATCTCTTAATTTCACTTGAGCCTGCTTAAAGCCTGCATTAGCAAGGATCCTTTCCTGTAATAAGTCTTGAGACATTTTTCTAAAATCAACTATAGTCTTAAATGTACGAGGAGCCTTAAAAACTATGCCTTCTGAGCCTTCTAAATTTGTGATGTTTAAGGGGTTAAAATACTTTCCTAATGAATTTTCAGGCATTTGAGCCATTAAAATATCTGAAAATATATCCGCCCTAATTTCAGCTTGCCCTACAGCATTCTCATCCTTAGTGTCTAGGAGTAGTTTTAAGGTTTTAAAAATAGGTGTATCTATAATCTGATTCTTAACTTCTTTAATTTCTAATTGTTCATCATAAATAGAAACCTCTTCCAGTATGTGCCTCAAGACTTGTGGCAAAGTATGGCTCCCCTTAGTACCAAAATTTGATGTAACTTTATTTAAAAATTCTAATAACTCCGAAGAAACATCGTTCTGAGAAGCAGTACCTGCAAATAATCTTGCATACTCTTGTCTTACGAGAGGAGATATTTTTTCATAACCATCAAAAGCCTCAATAAAGCGCTTCTCAGGGGATTCTAACATTCTAAGAACTATATCTTCTGCTTCATCCATCTTAACTGCAGCTAAACTTCTTGTGACTAAAGGATCTTGCATTTTCTTAGTTGCCCTAATATCACCGAGCACTAAAGACTCACTCTTAGCTAAGTTAAAGATTTTATTTTCAGCTTCTTTTAATTTAAGTTCTAAAGTATTAAAAAACTCTTCTACGCTTAGAGGTCTTTTCTCCACCAAGGCATCCCTCAAAGCTCGTCCGAGTAAAAGGTCTAAATGGGATTCTTTACCTGCAGTAGACAATCCAGCATCCATAGATATTTTTTGAATATTTCTATAAATGAACCCTGTATCTGAAGGGATTTCTGCTCTATTTACTTCATTTGCCAATCTTTCATAAACTTTTACATGATCTGGTTTGATTTTCTCTGCTGTTCTAGAAATGAATTCAGCTTCTCTTTTACTCCATAGTGCATCATCTGAAATTAGAGTCCTTAAACTAAGAGCTAATGGAACTGTCTGGAATTTTCTCTGATTTAATGACTCAGCAAAAATTTTACGTAATTTTCCTAAAGTCTCTTGGATAATCTGCTTGGACAATGCCTGATAATCATCCTCGGTTGTCGTTAATTTAGGGTTTACAAATAAATATTCTAAACGCCCTGAATTTAAGAATGCAGGTAAATTAATTTTATCTTTAGCCAAAGTTTTTTCTGAATCTTGAAGGGTAGATAAATACAAATCTACAACAAACTCACCAAGATCTTTTATCTTAGTTTCATTATGAGCCCGATCTCTATAGAAGCTTAGAGCGCCATTATCAATGCCATGACAATCATCTGGTAAAGCTGCTAAGAGATATTCTCTAAAAGTTCTTAAAGGTATTCCATCTCGTAAAAGCTCATTTGGATAAGTTTCAATATTAGTCGTTGCAAGTTCTGCAAAAGCCTTACCTGAACTCTGTAACGCTTCCTGTACTTGTGAAACAAAATTATCATTTACATCTATATTAGGATAATTAACTGCAATAACTGCATCCTGATAGATTTTCAGAGCTTTAGAAACATTCTCTGTATAAGCTTCTAAACTGATTTTCTTACTCAGATCAGTGATAGTAGAATTTTTTTCACACCATGCTTCAAAAAGATTAATCTTCACAGCTCTGTCATCAGAGCAATTAGCTTGTTTATGAATTAATGACTGTGGTGAAGGTAAAATCAACTTAGAAATATCCAGACCATATTCACCAATCAAATCATAATCAGCTGTTCTATCAAGGGTCCTAAGTCTATTTTTCAAGACAAGTAAATCTCTTGGAAAATTATTACTAACAATATCCCTATCTGGTTGAATAAGCTCTTCTATTGATTTTAAAAATGCTGGCTGATCTGCAAATTTTTTCACCGTATTCTCTGGCAAAAGATTACGCCCCAAAGCAGCATCACACTCACGAATAATAAATTTCATAGAATCTAGGGTTAAAGAAGCATCATTTCTATAATATGCATGATAATTCCTAACTAAAACTTGAAACGCTGTTAATTGATCAGTTAACTCTTGAGGTGTATTTGATTTCATTAATGCTACATCCACAAAATCTCGTGCAAAAGCTTTTTCAACAGGTTCTTTAAAATCAGCTCCGACAGATAATTTAAGAAAAGCTTTATCGAGCTCAGCTGAACTAGAATTTGAGTTGTCTTTTACAATCTGTTTCACTAAACGAGATTGGAGGAAGCTAGGCTTACTTAAATCTAAAGAGACTCCCTCTTGTAAAGCTGCCTTTTTTAAAGCAATCTCATATTTAAGATCAAGATTAAACTCAATCATATTTTTAATTAGATTGACATCCTTTAAATAGTTATTTTCTTGAAGATATCCTACGCCTTTCTCCACGAATGCAGCTTGGGTTCGCACATACGCCTTCGCTAGATCTTTATAATCTACTTCTGACGAAACTACCTTAGGTGGAAAAATATCCAAGCTGGTCCCTTGAACTAAAGAACTCTCATGAGATTTAATGAAGCTCACCAACTGCTGCTCTCCAATTTCTTGCATTTGAGCGAGATTTTCTTGAAAAATCCCCCCTAAATTACCTTGCCTTCTCAATAATTGAATCTCACCTAAGCTCGGATTAGCACTTACTACTGATTCTAAAAAGATTTGTGGACTTCTAAAAAGCTGGTTTCCAATAATATCTCTATTAATTTGTGCTTCTTGCTCTCTCACAGCTGCTTGAATTTTTCTCGTAAATGTACTTTCATATTGAGCTGGAACCTTAAATACTAAATTTAAACCAGACATATTAAAATCATTCAAATTTAAACCATTTAAATCATCTTTGAAATCACCTAAATCTATAATTATTTTTTTGCCTACCAAGCACGACTTTGAACTCTCATCAGTAGATATCTGGCATAGAACATCCCAGCTATGACTCGAATCTATACGAATACTGGGTTCATGGCTAAAACGAATAATCTGCTTAATCTCTTGAGTTAATGGATCTGTGGCGATGGCAGCATCAAATTTCTGCCCCCTCTTAATCAAACCCTGTTCAATATCGTCTCTTTGCTGATTTAAAACTTCTTTAACAGAAAGAACCCTATCCGCCAATTCAGAATCCCCGCATATGTTTAATGCTTTATGCAAAATATCAACGTAAAGGTTATAAGCTCCTATCTCTTGATACTTCGCATCTAAAATATCCCCATCCCCAGCATTGGATAAAATAGATGGAACTAGTTTGAAAGTTTCTCGCATAGCTCGAAGCAAATTCTCGCTTCTAAATAAATTTCGATTTGGATTTTCCAGAAGTAAATTGTCAATTAAGTTTAAAAAGTCTTCTTTAGAAACGACAAAACCAGGTTGTAGAACCAAATCACCATCAGGACTTCGACCATCAGAACCTTTATTTCCAAATAATGGCACAAGAAGAGTGGATTCATTTTTACGATCCTGAGCTGCTTTAGCTCTTTTATCTATTTCATTTTGTGCGAATTCATTAAGAGCTTCTCCAGCATCTTTTAGTCCGCGAACCGCAGCTCCAGGGAGATTAGTAACAGTTTTTAATGCTCCATTTAAACTCTTTAGTATTTTCATGTAAGTCCCCTAATCATGAACTATTTTAAAAACTAAAATAATCCTACTCCATAAATAGGGTAGCAAAGAATACTTTTGACAAGAAATTCAAGAATAGTATACTAATGCATCAAAATCAGCTCAGAATATCTGTTTCATCGGCAGTGAATATCTTAATTTCTCCTTCTTAAAAACAGCTACATACATCGGAAATTTGTTAATTAGAATTTGTTCTAAACTAATTAAATTTTCAAGAACAGCTATAGTTTCGATTTCATTCTTTCTAATAAATTTCAAAGAAAAAGCTTTTAACTCTAATCCTTCTAATAATTTACAGAAAATTGCTAAAGCCTCTGTTTCAGAGGGAGATAAATCTTTAGCATTAAATAAATTTTCGATATATTCTCTTGCTTCAACACATTTAGAAAACTGCCTAAAATAACCTTTATTTAAACAATCATGATTCAAATAACTATCGACTAAGACTTGAGTATCTAAATCAATCTCTAAATCCTGCGAATTTAAATGAGCAATTAAAGTTTGCTTCAACAATGCATAATGTGCCGTCATACTATTTTCCTTTGTTTTAAACTAATTTGCTTATCTTCAATAGAAGTCCCTGTTTGAAATGCAGAATTGAGTCCAAGAAAAGAAAACATACGATTGTAATTCATTTTAATTTCCTCTGCGAGTGTGTTTATCGTCATCTTAGCTTCTGGACTGCTATTTAAATCACCTCCCCTAAGCTGAGAATAAGCTTGATTAACAGTAAGTAACAAAGCTGGATTATGATTCGCATGAGAATCCACCCTAGATTGAATTACATTTTCTAAGGTCTGAATAGCCGTTAACATAGATGGATTGCCAGAATTTATCATTTTCTTAGTAGATAATTCTGATTTCCAAAATTTAACTTCTTCTAGGGGCATTTCCGCAACAGGTGATTGATCTATAGAAGCATTTTTCCGTCCCATGATATTAGGGGAACTTATATTTTGCACAGAAGCAGATTGAAGATCAGAAACTTTAATAACGGGTCCTTCAGCCATATATTGTGGCGTAGCAATCCTATATGGCTCTTCGTTAATTAAGCATTCAGCCTGAGATCCAAAAGTAAAGTTAGACTGTATTCCTAGTGCCTGAGCATAATCATTCATGGCAGAGTCTATGTAAGATATCTTATCCAAGATTTCTTGTCCCTGTGGGGACTTACCCTGAATCTTTATTCTTGAATAAGTATCTTTAAAATCAAAATACCTTGCATCTATTAATGCCTGGTATAAATCTAAAACTGTAATACTAAAGCCTTCTTTAATTAATTCTGGTTTAACATTTGGATCAAAAATCATTCTCGCCTCATGATTACGTGAATCTTTTGATTCCAATTCGTAGTAACCCAAACCACTATCTAATTCCTGAGGTGCAATAGATCCTAATGCTCTAGGTTGATAACCGTCGACTGACTCTTGAATAGTCATAGAATTAATTTTTCTTTTCTGAGCTTCTCCTAAATATTTCTGAATTTGAGAATCTCCTCTCTGGGTAGCTATTTCTTTTAAAATATTTAATGAAACATCATAGATCACAGCATCCTTTGCTGAGACAGGAAATTCTCCATGCTGCTGCTGAATATTAAAAGCGATGGCATCCTCATTAGAGCGATTAAATTTCATCACCTCTGCGATAAAATTACCCGGATGCCCACCTTGATTCAGTAGAGAATTTATATTTTCATATAAAGCCATATAATTTTCTTTTAAAGCTGGACTTATCTGCTGCATATCATCAAAGCGATAAGCCTTTACAGTGGAGTTAAATGCATAATTATCCTGTATTACAGGCTCGTAACAAACATCCTTATTAATTTCACTCCAGTAACCTTCATCATCCTGCTCTTGCATCTTCTTCTCAGGAAGAAGAAAACCACGTAAAGTTTCTATAGCATTATATTTTTTACAACTATTTTGCCTATCCAGATTCTCAAGATGGTGCAGGGTAAAAGACGCAAGTGCCCTGTCATTAAGCTTCGCCCCATCAGAATCAGATTTTATGCCTTGTACTCTAGCATTCTCCTCACACAGTCTTGTAGTATTTTGCTTAATAAAACCCAAAATCTTTACATAATTTTGTCCAGATTTCCCATTATCCTCTCTAGAAGAGCCTGGTCCCAATTCACCATGAGAAAGAATATCTGCGTAGAGTTTTCTAAATAAGGTCTTCATCGTATCAGTTAAATTATCAAAACTCAAATCTGGCATAGGAACAGGAGTAGCTTCTCCTTCCGATGGCTCTTCTCTTATAAACTTAGCCTGCTGAGCGATAGATTGCTGCTGCCTTAAGTTTTGAATAACAGGTGCCCGAACCCCTCGATTAAACCAATTCATAATATTACCTAAGTTTATAAAGCATCTAATCAGCTATTTGTTACAGCTAATTGAGGATCAACTAATAAATTCTCAATAAATCTCATGATCTGAATTAAAAATCTTTGAGCAAGAGCTGGAGCCTGATCTAAAACAGTATTATTAATATTAGCGGAATGATATTCTTGCAAATTGACTTTAAAGTTATGAGCAGCCCTATCGTTAGGCTCATTAAATAAACTATCTTTAACCACTCCTAGCATTTCAGTAAATCTCTCCGCCAAAACATTAGCCTTTTTATTTGAAAGAGTAGAATCATCTTGACTAAAGGATTTTACGGTCGTACTTATAAGATCATTCATCACTTTAGATTTTTTTTCTTTCGCTTCGATTAAGCTATTTAAAGCATTCTGATCCTTAAATATCGATGAATCTTTTAGAAGCGGATATTTCTCCATGTCAAAGCCATGACTTGGCATCAAATTAGTTAAATCAATATCCTCTGACTTAGTTCCAGTTGAAAGTCTATGCTCCCTTTCAGCAGCCATGGTTTTAAAAAATAATAAATCAAGATCCTGCTCTAATTTAACTTTCTTAATCACGAGCCTCTCCAGATCGCTATAAATGCCTAATTTCACTAACTCTTGCTTGTTTTCTAATATCTGCGTGAATAAAAGAGAATTTTGATCAGCCTCTAGGTATGCTTTCAGTCTTCGAACGCAAGCATTACGTGGGTCTTGTGTATTTAAAACTGCCTGAAACTCTCTCTTCATATCAGGAATCGAGTCCTGATGTTTTAAAAGCTCAGCAGCATAAATATTATGAGAAGCGATACGCTCATATTCAAGACGATTATCGAACATAGCACAATCCGCAAGATCAAAATACATTGAATCTTCGTTATGATCATGATCTCGATTATCTCGACGAGCTTCGAGACTACTTACTAATTGCTGCAATTGTAAAGTTTGAGCAGTTTTGCTCGAAGACTTAGCTACTGTATTAATCTCAAAATCATTTTCTCCCAAACCTTCTAGTATCTTGGTAAAAACCATTTCACCATCATATAAACCAGATAGTCGCTGCTTAAGTATTCCACCAAAGCCTGATGAATTAATTATTTGACCATTTTCTTGAACCATCGGCATACTTAATTTATTTAAAACCTCAGAAAGAGCAACAAAATTTTTATTAAAATCCTTCTGCTCCTGTTCCAAGGTCCTTTTTTGAAGAGCCAAATAAGTCTCTAAACGCTCTTCTATACTATGGTTCACTGGAAAGCTATGTAAAACTTCAGACAATCTTCCTTGGATATTGGAAAAGGCCTGATCAAAGACTTTCACCCCCGACATATTCTGAGCGTTTAATAAGGCATCACGTTCATTAGTTGTGACTTGATTATTCTCTGCAAAAGCCTGAACTAGAAAAGCTCTTTTTTGACTATCATTAAGGGAGTCTAAAGTATTATGCACCATCCCCCTCGGAGTGTTAAATGTCAAAGCGATATTATCAGGAGCGAGAGGATTCATCGTATCTAAAATATTCAAGTTAAGACTTGTATGAAATGACCTAAGCCCAGAAGCGTCTGCCTTAGCAGCCAGCACATAAATCATCTCATCTAAATCCTGACCATGAATGCAATCTAAAACTTTATCAACATTAGACCAAACGAGAGTATCTTTTTCAGAATTAGTATATTCATTTACTAAAATCTTCTTCATCGCATCATCAATACTTGAATCAGAAGAATCCCCAAGGTATATCTGATTATTAGGGTGCAAATCCAGATTTACTTTTACTAATGAAAGTAAATTTTCCACATTCTGCACTTTAGAATCATGGGCAGATAAAGCCTTAACCGTATTTAACATCTGTTTACTTAGCTCATCCACAGCGAGTTTCACCTGAGTATCAGTTTTAGCAGAAATAACATTTTTAAAAAGCTCTTGCCACTTAGGATCTAAAACAGAACCAGCTGCCTCTCCAAAACTTGAAGCCGCAAGATCTAAAATCTTATGCGATAGCTGATTTTCACCAGTATTAACACCAGTAGAACTTTGCTTAAGTATCTCAATAAAATTCATCGGATCATTTAATATCGTGGATATCTCTTTAGCAATAAGTCCTTTTTGTAAAGGCTCCGAAAGTACTGCACCCAAGCCAGCATCTAACCCTTTTTCAAGAGTGGAATAAAATTTACCTAAATTTTCAGTAAGTCCCCCTCTCTGTCCATTTAAGCTAGTTAAAAAATCTACAGCAGCAGAATATTTCTCCACCTTATCACTCGCTTCGATAACCTTTAAGAATTTCTCCAAATTTCCCTTATCAGCATTACTTGAAAATGCACTCGGGGAAAGAGAGTTTCGCATAACCGCTGCGAGAAGCTTAGATGACTGATCCTTCATTTCTGGATCACTATCATATTCAGAGGCCAGTAAAACTAAGTTCTGAATAGCTTTAGGATTGTTTTTAAATAACTGAAGATCATCTGTCTTTTCTACACATAGAGAGCTTAAACTCTCCATAACTGGCTTTAAAGTTTTTTCTAATTCCACAGAAGATAAAGATGTAGAATTTAAATCTATTGAAGCTAAGATATTCAAATTATCTCTAAATACAGAAGAGGAAGTATCATTAGCATAATCTGCCGTTCTGGATTTTTCAGATAAATTACGCTGAAACTGCTCACTACGCCTATTAGCTCTATTATCCTTATAACCTTGAACAGCTGTAATTACAGCTTCTTTAGCCCTAGTAAACACCTTAACTCCTAAAATGACATAATCATGTATTAATAGAAGGTTAATTTGTATTAGTTTTTGATAGCAATATCTTTCATCTTCAATGCCGTTAAATCTAAAAAGCTCAAAGCTTCACTTGGAGTGGCTTCAGCCTCTTCCTCTTTACGAATAGTTGCTTTTAAAATTCGTAGTTCTTCTTTTATTTCCATTTGGCGTTTTCTCTGGGCGATAATATCATCAACATTTAAAGTCCCTGAAAAGAATTCCTCTAAAGCCTTTTTTATTACCAAACTCTCACTATCTTTAAAAAATTCTTTTAATCTCTCATTAACTATATCTAGGTCACGATAAAAAAATAAAAGCTTAATACCTTCTATTTTCAACCATTCTCCACCACATTTTAAATTACTGAATAAAAAATCCACCGCTTTTAAACGTGCCTGATTCTTTTTTTCAGACTCAAGATCTGCTTGTTGATTAAGTTTGATTTTTAACTGTTCTGTATTTGCTAACATAAAATTCCCTATAAAATTAAGCTGCTAAAGCATCCCCCGTAAACTCTTGTACTGGTGGCTTTCTCTTACTATTAATATCTACGACATTACTCTCATTTCTAACTAAGCCTTGAGGTAAAGAAATAAAATTTCCAGCAAAATCAAGAATATAAGCCATGAGAGCTCTCAATACATCTGCAAGTTCGCTATTGGACTGTTTTTTAACAACAAACTCATCTAAAATCCCCTTAAGTGGCTCAAGAACCTGCTGATCAGCTTGCTGAGGATCTGTTAAACCCATCATCACTAAATTATCAAATTTAATCTCTGACGACCTCAGCACGAAATTATTAAAATACGTTGTTCTTTTCTGCTCAAGAGAGTTATAGAATAAATCATCATCAGCTAAAGCTTTAACCCCTCCATCTAATTCAGTTATCTTCGTAGCAAGAGTTTCATAATGCACTAAACTATCAGCTAAGTTAGCATCATCAATATTTAAATTTATTTGACCATCTAGGTTAATAGTTTTAGCAGCCCTATCTTCATCACTCTCACCAGCTCTGCTGCTAATAAAATCCTCCTGCTTCGCTTCATAAGCATAGACTTTATTTATTAATACAACCTCTTTAATGACAGCTTGCTGATCTATTTTCAAGGTATTTATTACTTCTTTAAGCCTCTCCTCTTGGTTTTGATCTAAGATTCCATCCCGCTGAGAGGTCTGTATAAATTTTTCTAAACCATCAATAATACCAGTAACATTAGATCTGTCATAATTACCAGACCTTAAAGCATGAAAAGTCTTAACAAATAGATTATTTTCACTAAGAGTCTTCAAACCCGGAACATCCAAGACTTCGCCTAATTTAGAATTAATATCCGAAAATCTACCTTTCGACTCTTGAATCAAAACTTTCAAATCAGCAGCATTATCATTACCTCTTGCAGACAAGATATCTAAATTCTGATTTAAAACAGAAAATCTTTGCTGACTGATATCAGACGTAGCCACTGCAAATAAACCTTTCATCAATTGCCCCGCATCACTGCCAAGAAAAGACTCTTCAAGGCTTTTTCTTTCTTTAGTAAGTGCCTCTAATTCACCTCGCTTTTCAGCCAATGCCTCATTACGTTTATCTTCTTCCTGTGCAAATTGAGCGATCATGTGTCCTTGAGCACTATTCTCAGCATAAGTAACTACATTAGCAGCAGCTGTCAGAGAAGGATTCTGAAGATTAATAGTTATTTTTTCCTCAGATCTGCTGTGGTAAGCATGTATAAGCTCTTTTACACTAAGTTCTGGATCTATTAAAGGAGACCACTCATCATGAGGAAATAAAGATTTTATAGATTCTTTATCTATCTGCCTTTTTCCATCGACTATTTCATGAAAAAGTTCATTCTGTAAAGATTCCTGTAAAGCACGAGACCCTGTCAAAGACTCCATCTTCAACCAAGTTTTTTCAATAAGCTCAGATTGTTTATCTCTAATATTTAGCAGGGTATTATGCTCCTGTGTTAATTGTTTCAGATCATTTCTAAGCTCAGTAATTTTTTCTTGATGTGCGTTTTCATCTCCTAAACCTTTATCTATTTTCTCTTGCCTCTCCTGAATGCTTTTATTTGTCGCTGCGATCTTCTCTTCTATAATAAACTGTCTCTCAGCGCTATTATTTACGGTAGTTAAAAGCTCTTCTTTAGCTCTGTTATATAGGCGTGATCCTGGAGCATGCTTAACTAATTCAGTCATCTTTGCAAGAATCGTATACTCAGGTTTAATTTCCTTACCATTTTTAGCTTCTCGGGGAATAGAAACTTCAAACTTCTCAGCTAGAGCTGCTCTTAAATTATTTACTAAATCTCTAGAGCGTGGATCTCTTCTAAAATCAGCATATTCATCGCCAATTAATATTTTTTCTGAATTTTCAAAAATATTTAAAATCTCAGATTTAGCCACTTCTTTATAAAATTCTTTTATTTTAGGATCATAACCCTTCAATAGCTCATTTAAAGTAGCATCTATGTTAGCCCCGATATCCTTGTTACCCCTAGAAAAGAAATTGAAAAACTTAGGTTTATCTCGAAAATCAGCCGTAGCTAAAATTTCCCCAGCAGCCAGTAAAGCCTCTGCGGGACTATTAGCAAGAGCTATATTTTCCACCGAAGTAACTGGAGATTTCACACAGGAATTAGCAGTATCAAGAATAGACTTTAAAGATCTTGTAGCACTTGCACGTAAATCACTAGGTAACTGTTCATCTAGTGAAGTTTCTCTTAATTTATTTAAAACATCAACCGCATTATCTCTTAATCCACCACCGATAGGTCCCCATTTAATCTTTTCAGGCTGCTGTTGAATAGTATCAATTAAAACCCTTGCATAGTCTTGATTAGAGGAAATATCTAAATTTAAAAATTCACGTGTAGCATCTATAGTATCTGCCGTTAAAGGCGCAACTGCTCTCAAGCCTTCTTTTAAAAAGACTCTTACTTTTCCGATATCTTGAGGAATATTGTTTATCGTTTGAAATATACCAGTCAATATTTTTACCTTAAATCAATTAAATTTCTTCTACTTCTATATTAATAAAAAGTAAATACTTGAATGATTTTGATAAAAAATTATTGCGGTTTAACGTGTTTAAAGACTTCATATCCAACTACACCCACAAGATCATCCTGGTTAGTAAAAGCATCTACGTCTTCTGCAATAAGATACCCTGGCAATTCAGCCTTACTAAACAAAAGATTAACAAATGAACTTACCATGTTTCGCAACTGCACCTGCAATCTATACATAATATTCTCTGGAGAGCTGTCATTCTTGTCTGTAATAAGATTATTATCAGCATAATTGTCATTCATTGCATTATAAAAAGCTTCAAAGCCTTTCTCTTTAAGTGTTTGTGCCAAAACTGTATTTAAAGTTTGCTGTTTACCATCATCAAGAGATTTAAGAAACAGTAAATTAGCTTCCTGTTTTTTTAAAAGATTTTTCGAAACATCTACTTCCCCTCTAAGAATAGAATTATCTTCTGGAAGTAAAGCTCTATCTTGAGAGTAATCAACAGTGAAGGTCTTGTCTGAGTTTTTAGTGTCGGCAAGAAAATACATATAAATTAATTTCTTATAGCTTAGATCTAGCATTCTAAGAGCATCACTATCAACCCCAGCATCCGCTAATTCTTTTAAACGCTTTTCTGATTTCTCCAATAAATCTGTCGCCGAGACTGAGACTTGTCCACCATCAGGATTTGTATAAGCAGTTTTAAAATCAGCAGCGATAAAATCACTCCAAGCCTTATAATCAGAGAGTTGAAGATTTTGAAATTTTTCAACATCTGACAGACTCTGTAACTTACCCTTAGTCGCAGTTGCTAATCCTGTAATTTCTGACTTATTCAGCTCTAATAATTTCTCAGCTTTAGTCGTTAAAGATTTTTCCATCCACTTTACTATTAAATTTCTGACATCCTCATTATTATTATTTGCGACATCCTTCATCGCCTCAATTATTGAATGCTGAATAGCTGGGGCATAGGCAGTTGCAGCTTCTTGAATCGAATCATTAACCGCTTCTTTGAACTGATTAATTTTCTTATCTAACTGCTCATAGTCCTTTAGCCATCTTGAAATAGATCTACGCAGAGGATAATAATCTCTTACATTTGTAGCATCAAGTGGAAGTGTGAAAGGTCTATCATTACAACCATCTTTATTTAAATCTAGATCTGAAATTTTCTGAGAGATTTCAGCATACCTCTCATTTAAACCAGTCTGTATTTTATATCTAATGTGATCTTCTACTGAGCTCTTGTTAAGAGAAGCCGTGCCTCCAGAGTGTTCCACCTCAATATCAGCATGAGCTGGTGATAATGGATCTACCATTTTCGCAAGCTCAGCTCTAGAAATCTTAAAAGCACCTAAATCATATTTTGTGTCAGGGTCAGCATTTGCAGTGAGCCATGAACTTATTTCTGCTTTAACTAATCTTGTAACCTTAACTGGGTCAAGCCTGCCTGAATAATCATAAAATTCTCTCTGTTGATTTTCGATTAATTTCTGCTCTTCATTTAGAACACCACGCTTTAAATTTAAAAACTCCGCTTTAGCTTCTTGATTAAAATACTGAGGATTAATCTCTATATCTATAGAGGCATTAACTCTGTCTTTCATTATCGTGGAGAAAGCCGAAAGCATCTTATTATTAAGCTTAAATAAATACCCCTCTTGAGTAGAAATATCATTAAGCTTATTACTCATTTCCAAGTAATTAGCAGCGATAGTATCTAATGCAGAAGAGAGTTTCTCGGGATCAGAATCATATCTCACAGTAGGAAGTAAAGCTGTAGCACCGAGGATCTTTTCATAATTATCTAAAAGCCCTAGACCTAAATCTTTATCTAGTCTCTGCACAGCTCTTTTATCTACTAATTTTAAGAACTCATCTCCGACTATTTTTTGTAATTCTTTAAATTCATCTTTAATCTTGGCTTGATCACTTTCTGAAATGCTTGTATCAAGATTTTTAAGAGCATCCATCTTATCAAAGCTTGTAAAATCACGGATCTTACCATAAATTTCATTCACGATAGCGTCAGCCACACCATTACCACCGAAGGCTAATTTAAGTTTTTCTCTAAAAGAATTAGAAGCTTGATCATAACCAAATTCTTTCAAACCCACTTCTTGAATAATAGACTTAACAGCCTTTACTTGACTAAGTTCATCATTTGCAAACAATAAATTCTTAAATAAATCTCTATGAGTTTCTGTCAATTGAGATGTAGAACGATAATTTCTTTGGGTATACTTTTCAATAAACTCCTTAGCTGAAGCTTGAATCAATTGAGCATTCTTAATTGAATCCTCATCCAAAACAGTCGTATCAATTTTTGCAGAAGCAATCTTCAATGCATTAATGATTAAAGCCCCTCCAACATCATCAGATTTTTGTTTTGTTTTTTGATCAACAATATAAACAGGACTAACCCCATCCTGATCTATTGATTTAGAAAGCTTTTCAAATAAGCTGGTCACCTGAAACGTTTTATTAAAATCCAGATCAGCACCGAAAGATAATTGATGAGAAAAAATCTGCGTTGGATCATTTGTAGATTCAGCGGGAGTATCTGTAGAAAGTTTTAAACCGAGCTTACTGAAAAGCGGAACAAAGTCTCCAAGCTCTTCACCAAGCTTCCTAGCTTTTTGTACAAAATCTAACCTAATTAAATTAGAGTCAACTTTATCCCTGATCTGCTGAGGTGGATTTCCCCAGTTATCTTTTAATTGAAGTTGATTCCATGCGATCACGCCCACTTTATATTAATCCTTAAAACACTTAAACGTGTATACATATATATGATTTGAGAGATGAAATTTGATATTAATTTTTTTTGAATGTGAGTTTTGAATTATGAACAATCACAGAATCCGCGTTTGAAGACTCTAATTCATATTCATTATCTAATTCTTGAGCATAAGAATCCAATTCACTAAAACGCTCAGCAAGTACTTCTTGCTCACTAAGATCAAGAGTACCATCGTGTATAGAGCATATAGTCTCTTTCAAAAAATCACTCTTAGTCTCTCTATAAATTTTTATAAGTCCCTCTTTTACAAAATCAAGATCGATATAGGGATATAAACTTTCTATAAGCTTAGAATAGCGATAATTAGAACCTTTCTGTCCTAACATCGTAAAAATACGCATTGCTTGATTGCGCCTTTCCCAATCTTCTAGCTGCTCAGGCGTCATAAACTTTTTTAAGTTCATATTATTCATTTTAGTTTGAAAATGCTTAGTCATAAAAATTATCCCCTTTATCCTTTTAATTTAGACAAAGGGGATAATTTAGTTAATTTGATATTTAAAGATTAACCAACCTTAGCTCTTGTAGCTTGGTTGTAAGCAGAAGGATCAGTTAAAAGTCGCTTATAACTCTCTGCCACGACACCAGTAACATCAGCTAGAGCATTATCACCATGCTTAGTATTCATATCATTTATCAGATCATTAGCCGTATCTCTTCTACCACCACTCGCAGAGGTCAACAATGAAGTTACGAGTTTCTCAAAGAAATTTGTAGCAGCTGCAAAGAACCTTTTACCACCGAATTTAGCTTCAGACATATCTTGCTCTTCTTGCATTAAAGATTCTAGACCAGAAGCCTTACCAAGATCTTTAGGCATTCTTTCCTCTGAAATAGAAGTCAAGAAAGACTTATAAACACGTTCAACCTGCTGTAGATCTCGCTTCAAGTTATTATTCGCAGATACCACATTCTCTCTAGTTAAGTTTTGAGTCGGATCTGCAGCTAAATTCTTAACACGATCTAGATGATCTTGAACTCCAGTATTACCAGTAGCTTCCAAGCGCTTAAGATTCTCTGGTGTTAACTTATAAAGCCCTTCCACAAAATTAAGTAAAACTTTTCTAGCTTCTATATTTTGTTTTTGCTTATATGCTGAATCAGTATAATCAGGATTTAATAAAGCATTTCTATCGACATCTGCAATCTTAAAATTATCAGAATTAGTATTCTTGTACATATCATCAACAGCTTCGACTAATGCCTTTAATGCTGTCAATCCAGTTACAGGTGTGCCTAAAACAGTTGAAATTTGCTGTTCTACAGCCTGACCGGCTCCACCAATGGCAGATTTATCTGCTTTTTCTATCAGTTTATCAAGCGCCCCAGCTTGCTGCGCTTCAGCATAATTACGATTCATTTTTAATGCTTCCACAAAACCATTATGATTTGATGAAAGTTTTTCAGTATGTTTTTGAAGATAAGCAAGCCCGTCACCAGTATATTGATCATTCTGGATAAAACTTTGCTCAAGTGCACCAGCGATGGATCTATTTACACCTTCCAATCCCGCTCTAGTAAAGTTATCCATAAACATCTTAGCTAGATTAGTCTCAACTTTATTAAGGTAAGCAAGCTTCGCGTTATTAGCTCTATGTAAATCCAATACTTCTTGTTTTAAAGTACTAATATCATCGTCCTTCTGTATAACCCTGTAAGAATCAGTGCCAGAGTTTTTAATAAGTTTCAGTGCTTGTTTTGGAGTAAGAGTAGCTAATTGTGAAATTTTCACCTCAAAATCACTTGAAGTTAATTCTTTTATCGCCCCTTGATTTCTCCTAGTCCCAGCCTCAATAGTAGTAGCCTCATCAATTTTCATCTCAAAAGTAGCCAAAAATACTTTCCCCTGAACTGCAGTAAACTCTCCTTCAGCAACCCTCGTATTAATGAATTTATCTACCTTCGCAAGCATTTCATCTTTCGATTTAGAAGGGTCGATAATAATATCATTGAAATGTTCTATAGCTTTATCACGATCTGCAACTTTTTTGACATCAGCCTCAGAAGGACTTTCACCAAGAACCACTGGTGGAAAGAGCTCATTTGCGACAAATTGTTTTATTTCATCTTTATTTATGGTCTTCTTCGCCAAAGCTCCAGAATCAGGATCTACAAGATTTAATAAAACCGTCTTCTCCTGTAAAATAACCTCATCTATTTTCTTAGTCTTTAACTCATTCGCTTTATCATAGATTTTACCAAGCAGAGCATCATCACTAATAATTGGATCACTAACAGTATCTTTCTTTATCTCCTTCGCAGCTTTAATAAAAGCATCCTTATCAACAAAATCACCACTGAGCTTTTTAGCTAATTTTTCAGCTTCATTCGTCTTATCTTCATTACCAACTTTTAATTCGCCAGCTTTTTTCAAACCTGCGACAGCCGCACTAATATCATCATTAGAAACTTTAGTATCAGCCTTATATGACTCAAGATCCTTTATGCGATTTAATTTAAGCTCTGCCGTAGTCTTTAAAGATTCTTTAGCTTTAGCTTCATCCATCAATTGAGGAGGAATTAAAACTATATTATTAAACTTACGATCGATTTTATTTAACATCTCGAAAGATGCCTTAGATAAAGCAGCTTGCTGCTTCACATCAGACTGCTCAGCAGCTAAATCAGCATAATGCTTAATTAAATTCTTGCGATTCGCAGCACTAGGATCAATATAGTATTCTCTTACTACATTCAATCTCTGTTCTGCATAGTCTTTAAAGCTTTTACCATTAGAGGCTAACGAAGAATAATCTTCCTCATTACTACCATACTTAATCTTAACGCCATTAAAATTTTTCATTAAAGTCTGAGTATCTTTAGCCTGCTCCATAGCCGCATTAACGATATCTGTCCTAATATCTTTAAATGCAGCCCTGCCTTTCTCTCCTAATTGATTAGATTCAGCATCAACATCAGTAGGGTGAATTAGTATTGGATTTATATACATCTTCACAAGATCTCTAACTTGATCACCGATAGAGTTTCCTTCTGAATCTTTAAAAACTTCACCACCGATTTTCACATCGAAAGCTTCCTTAATATTATTTAAGAGCCTAGAATTCTTCTTAACCAATTCCTGAGGACCTGCGATTTCAATAAAATCAACTACCTTACGAGCCTTTTTATCAAGATCATTATTTACAGAGGGATCTAATAAATTTAAAACAGCCTCACGAAGGTCTGGACTGATCTTCCCTTTTAAATCACCAAGAACTTCACTCACGACACTAAAAGCCTTAGTCTGAGTCTTTTTCAGGCTATCAGGATCAGTCTCCGACCTAAAACTCATAGTTAGCATAAGCTTAGATAATAGATCTGCAGATTTTTCTTCCTTCACCCTATGCCCTTGAGTAGCATAACGATCTGCCAACTCACTAACTAACTTAGTAGTAGTATCATGCAACACATCAAAATCTTCATGGTCAACTCTTGCTCCCCACTGTATATGTTCAAGCCCCTCTACTGGATCATGTTGAATACCTTTAAACTGCTCTTCCCACTTCCCTGCCTTGGTTTCAAGCGCAGCTTCTTTTTCTTCACTCACTTGTTCGGACTTAAGATCTTTATCTTTGCGATTAAACTGGACCGCATTATTCGCCGCACCAAGATTCCTATAGTAATTAGAACTTGTAACATTTAACGAAGCTGTATCTACTGACATTTTAAAATTTTCCCTTTTACTTATCTACTACCTGTATTTATATAAAGTCACCAATTTATCATCTTTGACAAAAAGTTATGGATCTATTAAGAAATTCATATTTACAAATTAATAGCATATAGACATTATAAATAATTATATGTTCCGCCGTCAATACATAATTGAAAAAATAATAAAAATTTTTAAAATAATTACGGATTAGGATAAATAATTCTCAGCCAGCAAAAAAGCATTAGCAGCAAGCCTACTAGTTATTTTATTTCCATCTTTAAAAACTTAAATAGATTTATTAGCTTTTAAATAAAAAATCATATCATCGAAAAAGCCATAATCATGTCATTTTGAGAGGATTTTGGAAACTCCAGTGAGGCGATAAAACCTAAAATATTCAATTTCCTTAACAAAAGCCTTACTTTTAAAGATTTCCTCATCTTCAAATCTAGCAATACTAAATCTATACATCTTAGGATTTGCAGAGTTCAAGGAAGCCCAAATGAGTTTAATTAGTTCAGAAAATAATATTCAACAACCCAAGAAAGATCCGTATGAAAGATATGTCTCTAAAGGGAAGAACACGGTTCCTGATCTAAAGCCTTTAGCAGAAGACGCTAGCCCAGAAGCAGTTACAGCTCATCAACGCAAAGAAGAAATCCTCACAGATAAAAGAACTACAATGGAAGCTTTAGTAAATGTAGATGATCAAACTTTAAACACTGTCATAGAGGCTAATAAAGGCAAGAAGGAGCTGGGCGGCTCTAGCACTCGTAAATTAGCAGATCTATTTAAAGACTGGACTTTACCTGGTAGAATCTTCGGCAGATCAAAAGAAGGCTCATGGGGTTTAAATCTCTTCAAGGAAAGGGTTTCAGCTAATCCTAAATTAAATGAATCAGTAAAAACTTTAACTCAGCACGTAGGCGAGCTAAATGATGAAGCTCGCATGGAAATGTTAAAACATGCAGTAAGACAGGGACACACACATGCAATAGAACATATAATTTCTAGCAATATGACTTAAGTGCTACTGACCGCAAAGGGCTTACAGGCGCTCACCACGCCGCTGCCGCAAATGATCTAAAGATCCTAGAGATGCTAAAAAATGCTGAAGCGAATATGGATACTGCATCAAATAGCACTCTAACCCCACTAATGCATGGAGCTAGATCTAATGCCGCAGCTACGGTTAAGTATCTGAGTAATTTAGAAGGCGTGGAGATTAATAAGACTGATGCTGATGGGCGTACAGCTCTATTTCATGCTGCTCAGCCTGGTTCTTTAGATACTGTGAAAGAGCTTTTAAAAGCTGGGGGCTGATCCGAATCAGCAGAATAAAGAAGGTTTGACAGCACTGCACATAGTAGCTCAGAAAGGCGATGTAGATATGATTAAACTCTTATCGACTGAAGCTGAGGATAATGGCTGGAAATGGGCTTCTGCGAAAGCTTTAGATAAAGAATTAAACACTCCTTTAATGCTCGCAGCAAAAGCAGCTAAACCAAGCGCTGTCTATGAACTACTTTTATCTGGCAGCCCAGTTTCCCATAAAAACCTCACTGGAGAAAATGCTTTAAGTTTAGCTACAGATGAATCGACTAAAAAGGTTTTAAATGATTTCTTTAGGCGTGCTGGAAAGTTTTCTTGATTTAATTTAAAAGCTCTGGGATAGTGTTTTGTAGAGATTTTAAGTAGAGCAAGCCAATGAATCCTCATCTGGCTGACTTTTGACGATATTAGCTATAGTTTTCGGCTTTTTAAAAATACAAGAAATATAAGACACGACTGCTTGATCTGGTGAATGTGCTCCTTGTTCCCACTTCTTAAGCGTATCTAAATTAAAGCCATAAGCTTTACAAAACTCAGATTGACTCATATCTAACATTTTCCTCAAATGCTTGATATCTAATCCTCTACTAACAACTTTGAGAGATTTCGGATTTTCAACAGCTTCTTTAACAGCAGCTACTAGCTTTTCTCCAACCGTTTTTGTATTTTTTTGCTTCATTTTAAGTCCTCCATTACTTGCTCAATGATGACAGGTACATATTTTCGTAATTCATTTTTATCTGCTTCGGTTATATTATCAGTTTCAGATTTTGAGTAAGCAGATAAAAGAAGAATTAAAATATCATTGCTGTAATGATAAAGAATTCTCAATCCACCACTCTTTCCTTTATTATTCTTTGGGTTAATCCACCTTAACTTTCTAACACCAGATGTTCCAAGAATAATGTCACCAGCTTCGGGAAATACTTGTAGGTAAGTAGATAAATCCTTTAGATTTTTGCTTGTAAGGATTTTTTTAACATCTCTTTCAAACTGATTTGAAGGATAAACCATCACACCATTAGCGAGCTTTCGCTTACAGTCATCATTAGAAAAGCAAAGCGCTTCAGAACCCAAGCTAGAAGCTGCATTAAAATCTTCAATAAGTTTAGCTAGAGTATTCAAATTAAATTCAGAAACATTCTTAGAGCTTTTTATTTCAATAAAGAGATACTTTTTACCCAGTCTTTCGACTATAAGATCTACTTCTGCACCATCTTTCGTCATTAAATAACTAAACCTAACCAGTGTCAAAGAAATAAAACTTAGGCTTGCCATTCAAACGCTTTCTAAAAGAGTGATTAAAAGGATTTAAATTAAAACCAATTAGCGTATCTTCCAGAATCGAATAATAATTCTTCACCGTTTTATCATCTACGCCAGTGTTCTTCGCGATATTAGAGAAATTTAAAACCTTACCATTCATTTGTGCAGCGACTTCCAGAAAATAGCGAGCAGTAAACCCCATTCCAGCACTTGTTTTAATGAAAGATTATTAAGCTCAAAAACACTAAGCGGATATAGATTATAAACAAAGGCTCTACCAGCAAGCAAATTAGCCCCTCCATACTTCAGCTTACGAGCACTAGATCCTGCAAGGATAAATTTTAAAGAAGTAGTCTCTATAAGCAAGTGAACGAGATCTAACAATTTAGGAATTTTTTGTATTTCATCTATAAAAACATGATTTATTGATTTACCAGCAGCATTAATCATCTCAATTAAAAGCTTAGGATTACGGGCAAGCCTCTCCTCAAGTACTGGATCAAGTAAATTAAGTAACATATTTCGGAGTCATGTCTACTCAAGCTCCACTTAAAGTCCCAAGGTCTCCACCATCCAGTCCGTAACATTCCTCTCTTCTAAAGAAAAATTCACACCAATAATTAGCACTTCTTTTAGCTGTGCTTTCTGGGTTCCAGCTCTATCATCAGTAGCCGCCACTTGAATATTCAAATATTTTTCATAATATTTCTTTTCTTTAATCTGCTCTAAAGCTGCCTTAGCAGAGGAATTCACCTTAAGCTCAAAAAGATAAACACTGGTGTCACTTTCTAACACTAAATCTATACGCCCTAAATTACTTCTATCCTCGGTATTCACTCTAAATGAGCTTACGCGCATTAATAGATAAAATATTAACTGAAAATATTTTTCGCCGAGATTCTTCTTGGGGATTAAATCGTAGGGGATGGATGCGAAGTAAGATTTAAGCAAGGAGAAGAATTTATCAAGATCATTTGCTAAAATAGCATCTTCCACCGCTAAAACCATATTAGATGCGGTCTCTGATTTTTTAGAGTCTGTATAGGTAACCAAAAGATTATCTAGTAATGAGCTTTTCACCTCAAAATTAGGATAAGTCAGTGAATATGCCGTAATATTATTCCTGACGGAGTAATCTTTAATAGTTAAATAACCAGTATCATAGAGTATCGGGTATAGGGGTAAATTATCTACCTCATAACTATTAAAACTATTCTGCATAAGCCTAATCTCTGACTCAAATTTCTGCAAATCTGGATCATGAGATTTAATCAGCTCAGTTAAAAAAGTCGGCGTGCCAGTCTCAAACCAGTAATTGGTAAATCTTTTAGCTTCAAAAAGTGATAGTGTTGAAAATGGATTATAAACCTTAACTTCTGCTTCCGAAAATCTGTAGCCGTTATACCAGAATTTAATTTTCTCTTGCACTTCCTTTTCTGTTAGTGAATGCTTCTCTGCCACAGCTTTAATGTATTCAGGGAAATAAATTTCCAACTCTTCCTGAGTTAAACCTAGTAAAGGACTGTATTTCTCCTGCATTGAAATATTAATTAAGTTATTAAGACCAGAGAATATAGAAGTCTTAGCAAACTTACTCACCCCAGTAAGGAAGACAAATCTAAGACTAGCTCCCTCTGCTTTAACTATTGAATAAAAGTCATGCAGTATCTCAATGTTCTTCTGTGCCATTACTGGGTTTGAGATGTGCTTTATAATAGCTGAATCATACTCGTCGATTAAAACTACTACTTGGCTGCGATACTTTTCTTTAAGCTTTAAAATTAAACTCTTAAACATATAAGCTGGGGTATCTTCGTCTAAATTAATTCCATAATTTTCAGCATTATCTCTAACGGCGTGTTCCAGCCCAATTTTCAAATGCTCGTCAGTATCCTTATCCACAGTAGACATATCAAATTTAATTACTGGATATTCTTCCCAAACATACTCCGAATCATAGATCCAGAATCCCTTAAACAGTTCCCTTTTATTCTTAAAAATAGCTTCTAGAGTTGATACCAGAAGTGACTTTCCAAAACGGCGTGGACGACTCAGAAAATACGCCCCAAAACCAAGTTTCAGTAATTCATAAATATATTTAGTCTTATCAACATAGACTGCACCTTCAGTAATTAACTGTTCAAAGGATTGTATGCTTAATGGCAGTTTTTTTTGTTCTGAGAACATAGTTTCTAATTATACTCTTTAAAAATTAGATGACGAACTTCTATCCGTCCATGATAGATCTTCCATCATTAAATATAAAAAATACAGTATTTTAGACAGCCACAGTGAAATCGCTGGAGCAGCTTAGGACAAGAGAATCTTAAAATTATCGAAGTAGCCACAATCATGTCACTTTGAGAGGATTTTAGAAACTTCAGTGAGGTGATAATGATTAATTTCCTACAGCATTCACCCCCCCTAATTATCCCTTCAAAAAATACTTCCTCAGCCCCTCCTGCCAAGGATAAACCATCACACCATTAGTGAGCTTTCGCTTACAGTCATCATTAGAAAAACAAAGTGCTTCAGAACCCAAGCTAGAAGCTGCATTGAAATCTTCACTAAGCTTAGCTAATGTATTTAAATTGAATTCAGAAACATTCTTAGAGCTTTTTATTTCAATAAAGAGATACTTTTTACCCGGTCTTTCGACTATAAGATCTACTTCTGCACCATCTTTCGTCATTAAATAACTAAACCTATAATCTGGTCTGAAATAATTAGCTAACTTTATACATTCAAGAATAATAAAATGCTCAAAAGTCTCACCATATAAAGAAGTACTTTCCTCTAAACTCACATTCAGAATATTACGTAAAGCTCTAACGACACCAGTGTCAAAGAAATAAAACTTAGGCTTACCATTCAAACGCTTTCTAAAAGAGTGATTAAAGGGATTTAAATTAAAACCAATTAGCGTATCCTCCAGAATTGAATAATAATTCTTCACCGTTTTATCATCTACACCAGTGTCCCTAGCAATATTAGAGAAATTTAAGACCTTACCATTCATTTGTGCAGCTACTTCCAGAAAATAGCGAAAAGGATCTAAATTTTTAATAAACTGCTCCGCCCAAATCTCCTCTTTCAAATAAGTGTAGGCGTAGCTTTGTAAAAACCTAGTTTTCTCATCTTTAGACCTAAGGTGAAATATTTTTGGCAGTAGACCCCACTCCAGCACTTGTTTTAATGAAAGATTATTAAGCTCAAAAAAACTAAAAGGATATAGATTATAAACGAAGGCTCTGCCAGCAAGCAAATTAGCCCCTCCATGCTTTAGCTTACGGGCACTAGATCCTGTAAGAATAAATTTTAAAGAAGTAGTCTCTATAAGCAAGTGAACTAGATCTAACAATTTAGGAATTTTCTGCACTTCATCTATAAAAACATGATTTATTGATTTACCAGCAGCATTAACCATCTCAATTAAAAGCCTCGGATTACGGATAAGCCTCTCCTCAAGGACAGGATCAAGTAAATTAAGCAGCATAGTTTTACTATTATTAAAATTATTATTTATTAAAGTACTTTTACCAGAACCCCTAGGACCAAAAAGAAAAAAACTCTGATTCTTTGGCAGCTTAAGAAAACGCTGAAGCTCAGCATGTTTTTTTTTAGAATTCACAGTAGCTAAATCCGCGGACACGACTCCATAATTGTACGCCATTTTCGGAGTCATGTCTATTTTATAAATCCATTCACAAGCTAGCCCAGTGAAGATACCAGTTGCACTTAAAGCCCTAGGCTCTCCACCACCCAGTCCGTAACATTTCTCTCTTCTAAAGAAAAATTCACACCAATAATTAACACTTCTTTTTGGATATTCAAATATTTTTCATAATATTTCTTTTCTTTAATCTGCTCTAAAGCCGCCTGAGCAGAGGAATTCACCTTGAGCTCAAAGAGATAAACACTGGTGTCACTCTCTAACACTAAATCTATACGCCCTAAATTAGTCCTATCCTCGGTATTCACTCTAAATGAGCTTACGCGCATTAATAGATAAAATATTAGTTGGAAATATTTTTCATTTAGCTTCTTCTCTGGGATTAGATCATAGGGGATGGATGCGAAGTAGGATTTTAAAATGGAAAAGAATTTCTCTAAATTTGAAGTACTGATGGCATCACTGATAGAGAGGATAATACTATCTATTTTCTCCATTGGTGCTTCACTGAACCCAAGTAGTAAGCTATCTAGCATTGCATTCTTCACTTCTAAATTAGGATAGGCAAGAATGTAATCTTGCATCATATTGTGAGTAGAAGAACTCTTAATCGTCAAGTAACCAGTGTCATAGAGTAAAGGAATGATCGACAGAGACTCTATCTCATAGCTTTCAAACGACCTCTGCAAAACTCTTATGCCATTTTCAAAATCTTCAATTTCTGGTAATTTTTTTTTAATTAAATCCACTAAATAGCTCGGTGTCCCAGTTTCAAACCAGTAATTAGTAAATTTTTGATGTTTAAAAAACAGTAATGATGAAAAAGGATTGTAAACCTTAATCTCAGATTCAGAAAATCTGTAACCATTATACCAGAGCTTAATCTCCTCCAAAGCAGCAGATACAGTCAAAGATTGCGTTTCAGCAAAATCCGATATATATTCTCTGAAATAGCTTTCCAGCTCATCTTGAGTATAACCCAAGAGTGGAGAGTATTCTGCTAATAGACTAATATTCTCTAAATTATTCAAGCCTGAAAATATTGATGTTTTCACAAACTTACTAATTCCAGTCAAAAAAACGAATCTGAGATTTGCATCCTCAGCTTTCATTACTTTATAAAAATCATGCAAGACTTCTCTATTTCGAGCCGCCATCTCAGGTCTAGTTACATGTTTTATGATCGGATCATCGTATTCATCAATTAAAACTACTACTTTTTCTCCATATTTTTTTACAAGAGCATGAATTAACGACTGGAACATTCTCCCGGGGCTGTCGCTCTCCTCTAAAGCTATCTGTTCATTTTTTGCATTATCTTTTACAGCATCCTTAAGTCCTACTATTAACTCTATATCTGTCTTTTGAGCCACCGTAGACATATCGAATTTAATTACAGGAAACTCTTTCCATGCATACTCAGAACTATCTAACCATAAGCCTTTAAATAAGCTTCTTTTATTCTTAAAAATAGCTTCCAAAGTCGATACCAGAAGCGACTTACCAAAACGGCGTGGACGACTTAAAAAATACGCCCCAAAACCAAGCTTTAGTAATTCATAAATATATTTAGTTTTATCTACATAAAGTGCACCTTCGTTAATCAATTTTTCAAAAGATTGTATACCTATTGGCAGTTTTTTCTGTTGGGAAGACATACTCGCTTAATTATACCAATCCTTAAAAAATACTTTCCCGAACTGCTCGCAAACTCAAACTTCTGCGTTTTCGCCGCCCCTTCAACTCCAAATTATTCGAATAATTAGAAGCACTACTCCAAATTATCGTGGTATATTAACCTATATATTTATCATCACTTTAAATCAAATTAATAAATGGAAACCTTAGATAATTTAAATCGAGCACTAGAATTACCTTTGAAAGGAAAAGACAGCTTTTTCCTCTGGGGTCCAAGACAGACTGGGAAAAGCTCTTTGCTTAAGGCTAGCTATCGTAATGGCTTATATATTAACTTACTAAATAGTCAAATATACAGTAAATATCTAAATGAGCCATGGTTACTAAGAGAAGAGATTTTACAGAAATTAAAATCCTCTAGCTTAGATAAATCTATCCCCATCATCATTGATGAAGTACAGAGAGTTCCTTTATTACTAGATGAAGTTCATCTAATGATAGAAGAGTATGACTTAAAATTCGCACTCTGTGGCTCATCTGCAAGAAAAGTAAAACAGGGACAAGCTAATTTACTTGGTGGACGAGCTCTTAAATATGAGCTTTATGGTTTAAGTGCGATAGAACTCGGTGAAGAATTTAATCTTCGCAGGATGATAAACCAAGGTTATGTGCCTAAGCACTACCTAAGCTCTGCTAATAAGGCTAAGAATTTATGGAATTCATATATCAGCGACTACTTAAAAGAAGAAATAGCGGCTGAAGCCTTAGTCAGAAACCTTCCAGTATTTAGCGAGTTTTTAAGATCAGCTGCCTTTAGTGATACAGAAGTAATTAATTTCAGTAATATCGCAAGAAACTGCGGGATCTCTTCTAAAACAGTTAAAGAATATTTTCAAATACTTGAAGACACTCTCATCGGCAGCCTTTTAGTCGCTTATCGAGAAAATCCAAAACGCAAAGTGATTCTTGCACCTAAATTCTATTACTGCGATGTAGGTATCGTCAATAATTTATTACGCCGCTCTAATATAGAAGTAAAATCAGAATTATTTGGTAAGGCTTTTGAGAATTGGGTTTACCACGAACTACGCTGTTATAACTCTTATCAAAGAAAGTTCTGGAATCTTAGCTATTGGCGACTTGCAAGCGGAGCTGCTGAAGTGGATTTCATTATAAATGACATGGAATGTGCGATAGAAGCTAAGGCTACAGATAAAATAAAAAAAGATGAGCTAAAAGGCTTAAGGGAATTGATTAAAGATCAGCCTTCCATTAAAAAGCGAATCGTTGTGAGCCTAGTAGATACCAGTCGCCTTACTGAAGATAGTATAGAAATTTTAAATTATCAGGATTTTATAAAAATGCTGTGGCAGGGGAAGATTTTATAAATTTCCAGAATCTTTGGAATAGTGTTCTGTAAGCTGCGCCTTAAGAAATAAACCCCATTTCATCAAAAGCCACCTCTTTTCCCACTTGATAATAACCATAAACTAATCTATTATCGAGATTAGCAGAGCTTTCCAGAGGATTCTCATAAGCATTTAGCTCTAACTGTGCGATAGTAAATAATTTAAAAGTTTTCTTCCTTCCCGTAAGCGGCTCACCTAGTTTCTGATCTAAATTAAGGGACTGGTTTTCCCAGATATTCTTATACATAGAATTAAATTTACTTTTCTTGGATCTAGATTTTTAATCCAAAAATCGTCATCTTAGTGACATTATTAAATTAAAAATCGTCAAGCTTGTAGTGTTTTGAAGAAATTTGAAAATATTCATTATCTAAAAATCTGAATTTTCACCTTTATATGCGTATTATGTTACTCACAATCGGGGCGAATTTTATACCTAACAATCAACCTGAACCAATCAGAAATGAGCAAGCTGCAGTAAAACTAGCTCTAGAAAAAATATATCAAAAAAACACACCGAATCTTAGAGAAGTTCATATCGTGAGCTCTGGAAACTTTATGGATAAGTCTGCCAAAGACAATTACAACGGGGACTGGGTGGCAAGAGAAGTTGCACAAAATTTCATAGACCATAATCCAGCACCTAATGCACAGACTTTAAACAACGTTCGATTTATTGAGAACTCAGGCAACCCAGCAAATTCAAGTATATTTCAAGTAATAGGTCCTTGGGCTTTTGAACATAATACTGGTCTTACAACTGGCTATTCTGGAAATAAAGGAGATAATTCAGCTGGCGGTAACGGTATCGGCATTAAGCAGGTCGCTCTATTACTGCTTCGTCCAAAAGATGCTCAATCACAAGGCTTTGGAGCTGAACGTTTTACGATTACGGGAAATGGCTGGGAAGTATCTTATAGATATATTTCCAAGGAAGAGCTACAGAAGCAGGTTCCAGAGAATAAATTTAAATTTACCACTGGCTGGTTAGTCGCTGAAGAAAAAAAAGCTCCATCTGCAAATGAATGTATTTATAGCATTCAAACTAACAACCCTGAGCTTAAAGCAGCACTAAGGCAGATGCCAGACTTAGGAGTTCATGACAATAACCCATACTTATCAAATCCAGACTATACATCAGAAAAAGGATCTATTAAATGGCTAGCAGAAGGTGATTCTGGGCGACTTTTCTTAAACGGTCAGGTAATGAAAACCAATCCCACACAAACAATCTCAAATACAAGCGACTCAAACTGGGATACTTTACCTGGAGTTACGGTATCTCTAAGTCAAAAATATGAAATTACTCTAGATAGAAACCCTTATGATGAATATAGTCTAGGGAGTAAAAGATTTAGACCTCTCGTAGAATCGATGCCAACAGAGGACCTCATCACTCAAATCAATAAGAGTAAAGCTTTCTGGACATCAGAAAATCTTGATAATTATAATCACAAAAGTGGAGCACTGATCTTAATTAAAGAAATGGTAAATGAACTTAAATGGAGAAACGACTACTCAAAAGAAAACTTCACGGAACTCTTTGGTGAACACTATTACAAGAGTTATGGTGATAGTGATAAAGACATAAAAGAACTAAGAGACGCTGGCAAATCCATAGTTCCAGACTTCATGAAGGATCTAGGCTGCCCAGCAGCAGCGACACTTATAGATAAAACGGCTCAAATCAAATCAGAGAGTTTATCTAGTAAGTCAGAGTATGATATCACCAGAGCTGCAAAAGATGGCATTATAGTATCCTCACTAAAACCAGAAACCACTACAGTAGATACTTCAGAAAAATTCTATACTAACTTTCATAGCTTTTTAGAAAAATATAATTACTCAATTACAGATACAGAACAGGGTACTAATAAAATTACATTTTCAATGCCTGAAATCAATAGTGCCTTAATGGCTCATCCACTCAGTAGTTATGATAGCAACAACAAAGAACAGATTTTCTTATTACAGCTAAGAGGTTTTATAGAAGAAGGTTTAAGAAGAAATTATATTTCCGAAAATGATCTTCTACTAGCTAATCAAGACTTCGTATATAAATTTGGATTAAAAGAAGACTACACTACTCACTGTAAACAACTCATACTCAAAGCTTATGATAAAGATACTGAAGCTTACAGATCTAAAATAGCTGATGGTGAGGTCGTCCTAGAATTTGGGTTAAAGGGATATGATTTTTTTTCAAATAAAAAAATAGAAAATGGGTCATTAGTTAATCCTGAGCTTGATAATCATGAATTAGAAAAATCAACAACAATGTCTAATGCCACAAGTAATATTCAGCACACAGAAAGCTTAGTAGAAGAAAACGAGAAGAAAAAAAAAGGTGGCAGTGGCTGGGACTGGTTTTTGGGTATTGGAACGGTAATTGCCATCGGAACAATAACTATCTTGAATTCACCATTCCTATCCTCACCAAAAGATACAGGACTTAAACAGCCCCCATCTTCTGAACAGCTTAAAGAATCAAGATCTAACGACAAGGCTTTTCAAGATTTTCGAAGGGAAAATCAAATACCTGCCATTAATAACCCCGAAGACATAAGTAGCAGTATTGATCAGTTCATCAAATCACAAAATAGTTTGAATGTCCAAGGCAGCAAATATTCAGAAAAGGAAGAGACTGGCAGTCATATCGATGTTATCGAAGATCTTCAACTTCAAAATAAAACCAAAGTAGAAGCAGAAAAGATAAAAATACTCTCACAATACGTCAAGCTTTCTACTGGCATAGAAATAAACCCTGAATCAATTTTAGTTTATACAGGTAAAGGAGCTCTTGGTGTAAATTGGAACCAGTGCCAAAATATTGGACTACATAGAGAAACTTTAAAAGCTGATATTTATACTGCCCTTAGCACCTTAAATCATGAAATAGGGCACTGTGCAAGTGGTTCAAGGGGGCACGATACTAAATTCATAAAAGCCAATTCTGCCATAGGGCTAGCACAGCTCAAACACAGCAATCTAATCAATCAAAAATTACTACAAGGAGAAAGTCTAAGTACAGAAGAAAGAGCTTATATAGATTTACGAAATTTATATAATAAACTTTAAAATCTTGCCTTTATATTATTCCTCTTAAAATGACTCTATACTATTCTTTATCAGCAAGAGTCTTGAAATAGAGCCCCCTCATAACCCCGCCTTAACCCAAGCCATCAATAATATAAACACAGCAGCCCCAGTCGGGGCTTAATTCGTCACCTTATTAATAAATCTTCTCTTAGCAAGATGGCAAATAACCCTAAAACACTAAGAGTAAACGAGGAACCGAAACATTAGAGCAAAAAACCACTTCGATACAGGCACCAAACTCAAACAGCTTGAGGCTTCGAGTTCAGTGCAAAAATTATTTGAATCTTTAAATAACCCCTATTTCGATGAATACTGGACTCAAAGCCTAAGAATAAATCCACAGGGCTTAAAAAGTGTTTACAACGCCATCTTAGAAAAAAACCAAGATGCTATATGCCCCATCTCTAATGCAGCATACAGTGCCATAGCTGTTTTCCAAACTTCTTTAAATCCAAGCTTTACAAGAAGCCCTTCTATAAAAGCATTTCCTCATTTAGAAAACAAATATGTCATTCATGCGGGGGCTAATATAGATCCACCGAGTGCAAATTTACTTTCCTGTAAAGAACACCGCAATTGTGCTGAAAAGCAAGCTATTAGTTCTGGATGTGAAAATGATAGACAGGATTTAAGGGATTTAAAATTTCTCTTTCTTTATAGAAAAAATAAAGAATATGGCTCTTATAGTCCCGAAAAATTACTGCCTTGTAAAGACTGTCAGGCACGCTATTTTAAATATTTAATTAAAAATAATGGCAAATTAATAATATTCTCAGGTGAAAATACTCCTAAATATTTCCTAACTGAACAGAATGGCATAGTTGAAAACGCACTCTTTGAGACACTCTTCATTAATCAACATCAATCTATTTACTATAAAATCTTTTCGGCAGATGAAATACCTTACTTGAAAGTTGAGGCTGAACTTGGTTCATCACATACAAGAGACCACTGCACAACTCCATTTTCTGCGTTTAGTTAAGCGAATTACGCCAGTCTTTTAAAAATTCTATATCTTTCTCTTCTATATAACCCTTATCAAGAGCCACTTCAATCAATTCATCGTAACCAGATAAAGTATAGTAAGGTAGATCCAAAGCTGAAAAATTCTTAATTGACTTAGCTAGACGATAATCAAATATCGCAAGCAATCCAAGAACATCTACTGATGCTGCCTGCAAGCTATGAATAGCATTTATAACACTAGTACCCGTAGAAATAAGATCTTCTATAACGACTACTTTTGCTCCCTTTGCTAAATCTCCTTCGATTAAATTTTCTCTACCATGATCTTTATTACTACCTCGAACATAAACCAAAGGTAAATTTAAAGCATCTGCTATCAGTGCCGCATGCGGTATACCAGCCGTAGCAACACCCGCCACATACTCTACAGCTGGAAACTTAGTCTGTATCATCTTCACAAAAGAATCTTTAATTAGATTTCTGATTTTAGGATGAGATAAAGTAATTCTATTATCACAGTAAATAGGAGACTTAATTCCCGACGCCCAAGTAAACATATCATCTGGACGAAGAAAAACAGCTTTAACTTCTAATAATGCCTTAGCGATATCCTTAGAAACTTCTACTTCCGCTTTCATACTAAAGCCTAATCTTATCACGACGTTTTAATAAAACCGATTGTGGCATTTTAATAAAACTAATTATCTGAAATGTAAAATTTGAAAATATAGAAGGCTGTGCTAAATAGTGGTATATCATAACCATATCCTAACTTTTTATGCATAAAGTAATAAAAAGTAATACGAGATACTATTATGGTAGACTTTCCTAATCTTTTTACACAAATAATCACTCCATTTACGAGTGACTCATCCCTTAAGCTTCCCGAAAATCCTTTCAGTGCCAGTAAAGAAAACTTAAAATTTGCTGATTATAGAAACTTAAATAACGATACTGATAAATATATTAATGCAGAACAGCAGAAAAAGATGCAGGAGCTTTTAGATAAAGCGAAAAAGAATAACGAAGCTGGTGTATAAAGTGGACTGAAAAATTAAACCAATAATTGAGAAAAGTAGAAGGAATTTTTTTAACTACAACTAATATTTTTATCACAGATTATTGACACATAGTATTTTTTCGTAAGAAAAAATACTATGTGCTGTTTAATACTCC
>JAGWWP010000073.1 GCA_018970325.1 Cyanobacteria bacterium REEB446
TGCACGCTGGCTGGAAGTCATGAAAGATTCTTCAATTCCAATCATTTTCACTGAAGGTGAGAAGAAAGCTTCATGCTTAGCGAGTCTTGGTAAAGCTGCTATTTCCATACCAGGTGTATGGGGCTGGTGTTCTGAAGACTTCAAGAAAGATCTATCACGCTTTATTTTAGAAGCTAGAACTGTATTGTTGTTGTTTGATAATGACATCAAATCCAAGCCTAGTGTACGAAAGGCTTTAGATGAATTTTCAATATTTTTACATAGAGCAGGTGCCAAACCTAAAGAAATGACAATTTAAAAAGGAGTATTTATGTCAGACAAACTCGGAATAGATGACCAAATCAATAAACTTAGTGAAGAAGATAGCAGAAAATATCTTCAAAAGCTAGAAGAGCAAGCTATAGACCCACTAAAGAATAAGCTTTTCACTGAATATGAAATAGATCAAAAAATAGCTTCACTAAATTTAGAAAATGCTTTAAATCTAGCAAAAGAAAATCTATCTCCATCTTTGCAAACTCTTTTAGAGAGAGAAGACTCTATAAGTCAAATCGCAAACGCTGCTATTATTTTTCCAGTCATCTCTATAGCTGGGTCCTTCGTGAGGGATAAGGTTACAGTACAGGCTCCAAGCTCAGATCTATTTTTAAATACGTGGATACTTCCCATAGGACCTAGTGGCTGCGGTAAAAGTACTGGAGCTAAGCCTGCATTAGATCTGATTCGCGAGCTAGAAAATCCACTTAAAGAAAAATATGCTAAAGACTTGAAACACTATAACCGAGAAATGAAAAAATTCCTAAAGGCTGAGGAAAATGGCGAAGAGCTGGAAGAACCCAAAGCACCAGTTAATGAAATGATTAGTTTCCCTTTAGTTACGAGCTTAGAGAGAATCATTGAGATGCTCAGTGATGGTATGACCTATGGATTGATGGCAACAGATGAAGAAATTTCAATAATGTTAAAAAAAGTCAAGGAAGTACCCGCTCTAAAAGAGTTACTCATTAGCTTATACGGTGGAAATATTTCCAATAATTTAGTAAGTTACAAGAGCAGCAAAAACTTAAATTTACCGAATAAAGCTTTAATTTCTATTTTAGGTCCAATAACTACGAAGAGCTTATCTAATAATTTAAGTGATGAAGATCTAGGCTCTGGATTCTTTGCTAGATTGAATTTAATAGATTGTACTAACTCTAAACCCCCTATAGCTTTTCCGAGGAGAAATAAAAGACTTTTAAACTTAGATCCTATAAAACATACGCTAATTGATTTGTGGAGCTTTGGCTTATATAGCACTAGTAATATCACTTTGAAACTAGATAATGAAGCAACGCAGCATTATGAGCAGGTGATTTTTGAAGATTATCAATCTAAAAAAAATAAATTTTGTTATAACGATATCTTTCTAAGCTGTCTTGATCGTTATTGGCGAGAAGCTTTATTTAAAATTGCAGGGATTTTACATTGCCTAGAATCCAGCTTTAGAGATTCTCGATTAATTTCTATTGAGACCTTAACTCAAGCTGAAACCTTAGTCCAATACATTGAAGATACTACGATTAGATTTTTAAACAGTCGTGAACTCTCTAGCGTGGTTAATATGGCTGTAAAAATCGTGAATAAACTTCGTGATGAAAAAGGTTATGAGGCAAAGATAAATACTTTAGCTAATAGCCTGAAAGGCTATGACCGTAACCGTGAGCAATTTAATTTAGCTTTAGATACACTCAGAGACCTAAAAGTAATTGATTTTAAGAAAGAGAAAAATAAATCAAATAATGGTGAGCCTACTACCTTAGTTAGGTTAATGCAAAAGTAAGGGGGCTTCGTCAGTTATAAGTTGTAAAAATTGAATGACTTACAACTGACAGGGGTGGGTGAGTATTTGGCATCAAAGAAAAGGTTTACAGTGTGTGATTTTTTAAGACTTCAAATGAATCAGAAAAACTAAAACTTGATTTGTGTAATTTGACTTACACCTCCATTGCCACTACCCGTGTATATCCTTTTGTATACTGGATCATAAGTAGCGATTCCCATTCGTGACTGCTTCCCTACCATAGGTAATACCCTTCTCCAAGAGATACTTCCATCAACCAAACTGTAATTGGTAATAAAGTGTTGAGTTCTACTCCTATTACCCTTACTTGAGAACGTAAATAAAGAATCATCGGCAAATACAGAGGAATTCAGATTATTTGGTCCAAGATCATCAATTGCGTACCATTTTTGAACCCCGTCCTTGTCAAGTTTCAAGATATATATAACAGAGGAACCACTTGAAGCAGAGTAACCTTCCGCTAAAACGTAAATATCTTGATTATTGATTGCCATATTTGGCATATTGTTACGTTCACTAGGTAACTCAATTTTTTTAGCTGAAATATTGATTAAAGAATCTGTTTCATAACGTGCGATAGCAAGATACGCTCCATCCCTACCAGCATAACCAGCATATAAATTATTATTTGCAGAAGATAGGTTTTGCAGCCTTGTTACACTTACATTAAGATCAGACCATTCTTTTCCTAAGGCTTTAGATAAAATAAGAGTACCATCCAAACCATATTTAGCTATAAACAAGGAACTACTATTACTGTATGCATCATACTGTTTTCCACTAATATAGAGAAAACCGTCATCCCCGATTACTAACTTCAGATCATTACCAATTCCTAGATTATAATTAACCCATTTTTGGTTTCCATCGGAGTCATATTTAATTAAAAAGTCCCCTATATCCCCTTTATGATTTATGGTATACCCAACAGCATACACATTAGCATTTGAATCAATTTCTAGATCTTCAATAAAAGACCTCCTATCAATAGCAAAAAGATCATTACCGTCATCAACAAGCCTTGTCCAAAGTTGAGTACCTTCTGGATTGTATTTAGTTATAAAAATATTTGCAGCACTATTATTGTTAATACCACCAAATATCTTACTGGATGTATCTCCAGCTGCATATACAAAGCCACTGCTATCAACTTCCAAAATAGTAATTGAACCACCCTTAATTTTTTTTTGCCATCCTAACTGAATTGGCTTTTGCCTAGCTTGGAATGAATAGTTAAAATTTTTGGCTTCTGATGATATATTAATCCCCCCCAATATAATCAAAGCAATGGTAAATAGAAATAACCTTAACTTATTAAAATTCATTCACAAAAATATATCACAATTCGCCATTTATAGTCTGTAGATTTATAGTCTTCTAAAAAATATCATCAATGATGAATTGGACTGTAAAAAACTACTGCTCTCACTCGGTGAGATTATAAGAGAGAAAAGAAAAGCTCTTGGTTACAGCCAAGAAGGATTTGCTGATTTAGTAGGATTGCATCGCACATATATAGGCTCAGTGGAACGAGGAGAGAAAAATATTAGTTTTATAAACCTCCGTAAAATAGCAGAGAAGCTAAACATCAGCCTATCAGAGCTACTAACTACACTACCTGATTAAACAATCTTTGCGTAAGCCCCTTTAAACTAGATTAAGCTCCAGAAACCATTCCCCACCCTACCCCCATGGATTTAAAATCGGAAATTCTCTATAGACTTGAGCTTTATAAGATATTCATTAAGAGTAATAAATAATAGTTACATTATAGAAGCTGTAATCTATTACTAATATAAGCCTCACCTAGTAATAAAACTTTTCATATTATTCTTTCTGAAATTCAATTCACCTTATTTAAAATCCTCAGCATCTTAGTAATCTGCTTTAGCTCTAGTCTTAATCCTCTAACGCCTTCATACTTACTAAGCTCTGTAAATAAATGGCTTAGCTTAACTCCCATCTCTTTTTTCTGAGCTATCACTGTATTAATAAAAG
>JAGWWP010000074.1 GCA_018970325.1 Cyanobacteria bacterium REEB446
TTAAGGTTCTGTTAAGGGATTTCTTGTCAAATATGGGTTTTTTAGGGCTATTTATAAGTGTAAGTAAACAATCATTACAGGTGGGAAAATATGACTACAGTAACTCCAATAGCTAATAAAGATCAAGGTATTAAAAAAAATATTTTCGAACAAGCTCTAGACAAAGCAAAAGCAGTAATTTCAGGCGAAAGAACAGAGGCAACAAAGAAAGCGAAAGTAGAGCCTGCTACGACGCAAATTAAAAACAATGTTAAAGCTGAAAAGCCAGATGCTTATGTTCAACCAGAACAAGCAAACAAAGCTAACGCAAACAAACCAGCAGATTCTAATACTGTTACAGAATTATGGAATAAAGCCGTAAAGGTTATCCAAGAAGACGTAGTGAAACCTGTAGAAACTACCGTTAAGAAAGTCATAGGCTTAAAAGCAAATGGTAAGCCCAAAACAGAAGATGTTAAATTAAAACTAGGAAATACTTCCACTGTAAAAAATGCAGCTGGAACAAATGAAACTATATATGAAGTAGCTTCAGCAGAGCAGATAACAAAAGTTAAAGAAGAGGTCACAAGAAATGTGAATACCATTCTAAATAACGCAACCACAACCGCGGATAAAAAAGCAATACAACCAAAAGAAAGGACTTATGAAGATCTACAAACTGGACTTCAAACTGAAGCAGAGAAATCTAAAACTCCTAATAAACCTAGCTATGAATCGAATATAGACTTAAGCTCTAATGAGACTCAAGTTAAACAACGCAATGAAGAAATCAAGCAGGCTTGGGCGAATTTAGAAGCAACTCGCAAGATGATGGCAGAGTACAGAGAGTCTTTAACTAAAGATAAAGATAAGGACGAGCTTACAGATATTACAGCTCAAGAAACCGAAGTAAACAAGCAGCTATTAGAAATAGAAAAACTCCAAGAAAATCTTCGTCAAAGCGTCGGTTCTACAGTAACGCTCACGAATGGAGCAAAGTTAACCAATGAGGGAGTAGAAGACAATGGTAAAGGAATTAGACAGTTAAGTAGCAAAGAATTAAAAGAAAAAGGGATTAAAAATCCAGAGAAATTACTCGGCAAAGATAATGCTTTTATTGAATATGAAAGCAAAGATAAAGATGGAAATGCTATTACCAAGCAGCATTTAGTAAATAGTAAGTTAGAAAGTGGTGAGAGAGTAACTAACATCACAACAGATGCTCAGGACTTAAATGGTAATGGAGTTATCAATAAAGAAGAGTTACCTTCAAATAATAATAAACCTTTAGAAAAAATTATAGGTAATTTCGATAATAACCAAAATCTAAAAGACCTACATCTTTCATCCGTGCAATTTAATGGTAACAAAGAAATAATTCCACCATCTGCTGAAAATGGAGTTGGGCAGGAATACACTAATTTCTATGGCAATATCCCAGACGGTAAATTTAAAACTCTTAAATTATCTAAAGGAGATACAGCAATGGTAGTAGAATCTTTGGACGGTGAGGAATTTTGGAAACAGTATACAGCAGGGAATAATTTAAATAGTATTATTAATACACAATGTGATCATATTAAGCTTTCTTTAGATGGTCAAGATATACAAGGCATCAAAAAAAATAATCCAAACTTTTCAGGTTCAACAAGCAGACCAAAAGATTTTTATACTTTCACTCTCAATCAACAAGAATTGGAGAAACTAATTAAAATAAGTGCAGATGACATGAATGGACTTGGAACAGACGCAAAATGGTTAAACGACGCTTATTCAGACCAGACATTAACCAGTGAATCCAAGGAACAAAAAAAATCTTTTGGTAACTATGATGTTATAACAAAAAATAGAGATACCCAAGGTAACTTCACTTACGAATTAAACTTAAGTTCAGAAGCATATGAGAGATTAAAAAAAAGATTATCATAATTAGCAAAACTTAAAATCCTCCAGAATCAATAAAACCATGTAAAAATGATCATATATGATCATCGCAGTAGACGGACCAGCAGGCAGCGGTAAAAGCACCATCTCTAAATTAGTAGCTAAAGAGCTAAACCTGCTATATATAGATACTGGAGCCATGTACAGAGCAGTTACTTTCATGTGGCTGCAAACCCAATTACTAAGCAAACCCTACTTAGAAGAAAAGCTCATCACAGATAATGACGTAAGAAAAGCCATTAAGAAGGAAATTCTCCATAAGCATCATGAAAAAGCCTTAAAAATAATCTGTGACAATATAAAAATCAGATTAGAAACTTCTGACTTAGGCTTAAAAACCTTTCTTAATGATATAGATATCAGTGAATATATTCGCACCACTATAGTTACTCAGAATGTCAGTCACATAGCAAGTTACAAAGAAGTAAGAACTTTCCTAGTAGATGAGCAGCGCCGAATTTCTCAGGGCACTGACGTAATCCTTGATGGTAGAGATATAGGCACAGTAGTATTCCCTTTCGCTGATTATAAGTTTTTCCTCACAGCTTCCATAGAAGTCCGTGCTAAAAGGCGTTTAGAGGATATGAAAAAAATAGGCGAAGAAATTAGCCTAGAAGAGCTCTGTGCAGACTTGAAACGTAGAGATCACTTGGATAGCACCAGGGAAGAGGCTCCGCTACTTAAGGCTCACGATGCAATCGAAATAAATACTGATAACTTCAGCATAGAAGAAGTTAAAAATCAGATTTTAAAAAAGCTGCTAGAATTTTCCCCATGACGACTACTCAAACTTTAGATACTTTTTCTGCGATCACCCAAAGACGTTCAGTTAAACACTATGATCCAGACTACAAGATGAGTGAAGCTGAAGTAAATAAGCTTTTAGAATTAGCCTTACTTTCACCAACTTCATTTAATATGCAAAACTGGCGCTTCGTCGTCGTTCAAGACCAAGCTCTTAAAGAAGAGATCTGGCTTGCTTCTTGGAAACAGAATCAGATAAAAGATGCTTCTTTATTGTTAGTTCTCTGTGCTGATTTAAATGCTCATGAAAGAAATCCTGAACGTTACTGGGCAAACGCACCAGAACAGGTTAGCGCTGCTATAGTTCCTATGATAAAAGGCTTCTACAAAGATAACGCTCAATTGCAAAGAGACGAAGCCATGCGCTCTACAGGCATAGCCTCTCAAACCCTTATGCTTGCAGCTAAAGCGATGGGCTATGATTCTTGCCCAATGGTCGGCTTCGACCCAAAAAAAGTAGCTGAAATTATCAAACTACCTGAAGACCATATAATCAGCATGTTACTGCCTATCGGCAAAGCCAAAGAACCAGCACGCGAAAGAGCTGGGCAGTTGGCTTTATCTGAAGTAGTTATCACCAATACATTTTAAGAGACCGCTGCACAACTCCATTTTCTGCGTTCTAATCACTTCCGCTATATTTAGAATAAGTATATTTAGCATTTATAAATGCGAGTTGGAGTCCTAGACTGCCATCCAGGATTCCTGCGCGAATA
>JAGWWP010000075.1 GCA_018970325.1 Cyanobacteria bacterium REEB446
CCCAAGATTTCGTGTTTAAACCATTCTAGAATTGAATTCTTTGTTTACATTTTGTTTATGCATTCTATAATCAGGCAGAATAAGGGTTTAAGTCTTTTTATGGCGGCTTGCTAGGTAATCAGAAAGTCAAATGATCAAAGGTTTCCTAGTAGAGTATAATTTTTCTTTAAAGAGGAAAAAGTTTTTATATGAAATTAAAAATATTACTTGCTTTAGTATTTACTAGTTTCTTGATTCAGCCAGCTTTTGCTGTTGATAAAGGTATAGCAAAAGTAGGCCCTGTAACTTTAAAGAGTGTGACTAATGATGAGGGTGGAAGTTCAGTTGCAGCTGCAAACGTGGGAGACCAAATTCAAATTACCTTAGGTGGTACTTTAGGATTATCTTCTGGTACTTTTACTATTTTTCTTCCTACTGATGCTGTTTTTGAAAAAGGGTCTAGATTTAGCTTAACTAGTAACGCTAATGATAGTGATATTGAGGCAACGGCTGTAATTAATTTTCTAGTTCAGAAAACTCAAATTAAGGAGAGTTCTGCTGTAATAACTGGTTACGCAACTAATAACGATAGTGTTGGTTCTGGCAAACTCAAAGTTATAGCTTACGATCCTGATACCAAGGAATTAAAGTTTAACATTACAGGAAAGGTGGCTCCTTACACGACAACAGTGAACTTAGCTTCTAAGGACATTACTAAGCCTATTCCAGTAACAGCGAATATAGTGGTTACTTTACCTTAGTTTAACTAATTTATTTTCTTGAAGACCCTGCGATTGAATTTTATATCGCAGGGTCTTCTATTTGCGATAATGTTCTAAGGAAGAAAATAAAGGAGATTTTATGCCACATACATTACCTAAATTACCTTGGGACATTGCTGCTCTTGAGCCAAATTATTTAAAAAGTACTATGGAATTCCATTATGGTAAGCATCATAATACATATGTAACTAAGTTAAATGCTGCTCTAGAAGGTACAGGACACGAGAATGTTGCTATTGAAGGACTGTTAACAGGTTTAAAAACTAAAGACTTTCCTGCTGATAAAAGACAGGCTGTTATTAATCATGGTGGTGGTCACTATAACCATACCCTTTTTTGGAATATTCTTGGTCCAAATTCTACAGAAGAGCCTTTTGGAGAACTGGCTGAGCAGATTAATAAAGATTTTGGTAGCTTCACTGAATTTAAAGAAAAATTTGCTACTAACGCTACGAATCTTTTCGGTAGTGGTTGGACTTGGTTAACTGTGAAAAAAGACGGATCTCTTCAAATAGAGAATACGGCTAATCAGGATAACTGCCTTATGGATTCAGATCGTAAGCCTATTATGGTTCTTGATGTTTGGGAACACGCTTACTATTTAGAACATCAGAATTTACGTCCTAATTTTATTACGACATTCTGGAAAATGGTTAATTGGAAGCAAGTTGCAGAGTATTATGCTTTAGCGAAATTAGGTAAAACAATCATCAATCTTGATGTCGTGACCGCCTAATGACGATTAAATAATTGTTAAGGTAACGGCTTAAGAAAAAGTTGTTTTCTCATAGAGCCTTCTGTGTAAAGTAGAAGGCTCTATTTTTTTTACAGTAAAATTTCTCAAGATATCATCTTATATTGATGACGGGAAAAAATTACTTTGACTTTTGAGGGGTCAAAATAATACAATTTTAAGTGTATATACAGTTCCTTGATGATTATTAAAAAATCATTTAAGAGTATTGTTAACATTGATTGGCCTGATAAAAAAAGGAAATGAGAGCATGAAGATATTTAGAAAATCGATATTAGTGAATTTAGTATTAGCCGTGATCTGCGGTACTTCAATGCCTTGGGCAAGATCAGTCAAAGCAGAATTTGTGCCACTAGAGTGTGTCTCTGGTAATTGTCAGATACTTACGCAAGTTCAGGACACAGATCTTTTAAAGACTTTTCCCGCGAGTAATACGAAAGTTAGACTGAGACTTGATACTAGAAACTTAATACAAGCAAACTCTACTCAAGAGACCTTCTCTTATCGTGCTTATGAAATAAATGGTTCGGGTCAAAAAGAAATTATTTCTAGAACATATGTAAAATTTCCCATTAAAGCTAAAAATTTTAAAGACTATCAAGTGGATCTTGATATTAAACCTTTTATCGGTACAAAGAAGATTTATGTAGAGTGGTTTACTTCTAATGATGAACTGGCTTTGACTAATTCATTTAATGTTAAAGCTACTGGTTCATATGCAAATAATCAGGCGGAGAGTTTGAATATAGGTGGTTCTAATGTTGACAAGGATGCCATGATAGATTTCTTTGTGAATAATGTTAAGTGGACAGCAAATACTCGTGGTGATGCTAAGGCTATTTCTGTAGTTCCAGATCAGGACACGGGAACGGTGGAAGTTAATATCCCTATCATTCCATCAGGGTCTAGAGCACCTTTGAAAAGAAGAAAAGTTTCTTATAATGAAACTGGTACGGGTTCTGGAACAGGTAGTACTCCTGTTACGACAGATGGCAATGGCTTGATAGATGATGCTGATTTTCCTTTGATCCTTGAGAAAGGGAATATTAAGGCACTGACTTCTAGTCAAGATCCTTCTGTACCCGTTTTAGTAATTACTTCTAATAGAAGAATTGGTGTCAATGAAGATGCACCTGTAGCTACTTTAGATATAGCAAAAGGAAATAATGCTACTGCATTACCAATTATGAAATTTGAGGCTGGTCCTCTAGTTGCTGCACCTGTCAATGGCGCTTTTGAATATGACACAGCAGGAGATCTCTATTTCACCTCTAATGGTGTTCGTAAATATTTTGTTCTTAATCCAAACTCTTCTAGTGCTGTTAAAAAATTAGAAAGTACTTCTAACTCTGGTAAGTTTTTAACTCTTACAGGTGTTAATGATGTAATTCTGAATGGTACAGCTGCTGTTAATTTAAATTTACCTTCCGTGAATGGGACATTAGCTCGCTTAGAAGATTTAGGCACTTTGCCAGCAAGTTCAGTAGATGCTTCTGATCTAGAAGATGGCAGCGTAACAAACGCAAAACTGGCTACTGATGCGGTAACAAGTAACAAGATACTAGATGGAACGATAAAAAGTGCGGATATTGAAGATGGAACGATAACAGGAGCGGATATTGCAAATGGTTCAATCCTTCCCGCAGACTTAGATCCATCAGTATTTTCGTCATTTACAGTTGGCACTGGTAGTGTAACTTCTACTTCGATACTAGATGGAACGATTAAGACGGTA
>JAGWWP010000042.1 GCA_018970325.1 Cyanobacteria bacterium REEB446
ATACTGCTTCTGAGTTGCTATTAGGAAATTTGTAAATAATTCAATCTGCACTTTCTTCGGACGCATATCCTATTTTTTACTACATTTATTCTAAAATGGCCAGCTTACATCTGTAAGGCTACAGGAGTTTCGCGTAACTCCTGTATTTTTTAATTTTAATGCTGGAGTGAGCTTGAATCCAAGTGCTTATACGGCTTTTAATAAGCCTCCAGTTACAGCACCGATTACAGAGAATCCTTTTCTCACTTCATCTGCAGCGATTGACAAAACAGATTTATTTACTAGTTCAGTAGATAAATCTAATACAGCTCACTCTTTGTATAACGGTGTTAGCCTTAAACCTCTGAGGCCTGACGATTTTGCTAACTCTTTTTGGGCTGATCATGGTGCAAAAGAGCCATTAACATTTGGTTTTGATGGTAATATAAAGCAGGAGTTACCCGAAACATTTAATTCATCAGATGTTTATAAGAAGACTGAAGAGCAGAATAGAAAAACTGAAGACAAAATACTAGAGGTTAATGCAGAACGGCAAAAGGCGAATGCTGAAAAGTGGGGAAAGCTATTTGAAATGTTCACCCAACTTATTCAAGTGGGGGCGAAGGCGTTTTCTGGTAGTGGTACTGCTTGATGAAGGATTGATTCTGAAAGAGTTTCGCAATAGTACCTTATTATATTTTACTATTACCAAAGCTTAACCTCATTGAGATAAATTAATATTATGGACCTATCTGTAATTACAGGATCTTTTAACGGATTAACAGATATACAGAAGAAAGCTTTTGAAAAATCAATTAAAGAGGCTGATGTAAATCTTGATAATGTTCTTGACAAAAAGGAATTTACAGAAGCTACTGAAAAATTCAGCAAGACCGATGAATTTAAAAGTCTTTCAGCAGAGAATAAAAAACTTTTTACAGAAAAACTAGATGCAGATACCATATGGGGTCAGCAGGGTGCTTCATCTGTTATTAATTATGATGGTAATAAATTACAGGCAGAGTATTATGAGAAAGCAAAAGGTAAAGATGGTAAACCTTTGGTTACTAGAGAGCAGTTAGAATATGCGAAGAAAAATGGTTTTGGGGATGTGAATGGTGATGGCAAGATCACTGGTAATGAGTTAAAAGTCGCTGATATTAATGGTGATAAGAAAATAGATTCTAAAGATGGCGATCTTAATAAAGACGGTCTGGTTAATAAAGATGATAGAGGTGTTGATTTAAGGTCTGATAAAAGCAATAATAATGGTTCTGGTGGTGGCTTTGATTTTAAAAAATTTGCAGAATATTTTCAAAAGATCATTGAGATTTGGGCTCCACAGGCTGCAGTAAAGATACCAGTCCCAGCGCCTAAGACTTCTTAATCTGTATTTAATCTTTTTCGAGTAGACCTAACAGTAGAGGTATTTTATGCGTTATTTTAGTGATGCCCTAGAGGATCGAAGAGTTTTTATTAGATCTGCAACTAATAATCCTGTTTCTCAGCTGCCTGGTATTCCTAGGGCTACTGCTGTTACCAGTACTCAGATTCCCCCCCTGAGTTTAATCACGCCCAGCGTCCCCCCCTCAGATTCTTTTACAACTTTTAAAATATCATCTTCTTTCCAGGGTGATCCTACTGCGGCGTGGACTGGTGTTGGAGCGAAAGATCTGTCTCCTGAAATGAGAACACACATAGATAAATTTGGAGAAACTCCTACTTATGTTGGTAAGGATGGAAAAGTCCACGTTGATCGTGAAAAATTGATTCAACGTGTTGTTGATTATTATGCTGGTCCCGAAGGCGGATCGATGAACCTAGGTGGCTTCTCTGCGGAGCGTTTCGCTAATGCCGGTCATGATGAGCGTATGTCTATGTTTAGAGATATGCGAGAGCAGAACGATGCAGCTAAGGCTGCAAAATTCGAAGAAGATATGAGGCTTGCAAAAGAGCGGGATGCTGCAAAACAAGCTCAAAATAATCGAGTACCGGCAAACAAGACTACAGAAAAGATAATAGATACCATAGGGCAAGTAATAGGAATGCTTGCCTAGTAACACAAACGTAAATTAAGCCTAAGCCGTCTGCATCTTACCAGAAGCGATATCATTCGCTACATTAGCTGGAACTTCTTCGTAAGCATAGAATTCCATCGTAAACGTTCCTTGACCTTTAGTTTTATTTCTAATGTCAGTCGCATAACCAAACATGTTCGCTAAAGGAACTATGGTCATTACGTGTGACTGACCGCCTAAAGTTTCCATTTTCTCTACACGACCACGTCTAGAAGAGATATCTCCGATAACATCACCCATATATTCTTCTGGAACTTCGATGTCGACTTTCATCACTGGCTCAAGTAATACTGGCTGTGCTTTTTTCGTACCATCTTTAAATGCCATAGAACCAGCGATATTAAATGCCATCTCAGAAGAGTCTACGTCGTGGTAAGAACCGTGATTTAGAGTAGCTCTAATACCTAACATCTCATAACCAGCCAGAACTCCAGAAAGCATAGCTTCTTTAACACCTTTCTCTACAGCTGGAATATATTCTCTAGGGATTACACCACCGACGATCTTATTAACGAATTCGAAATTCGGTAGATCTTCGCCTTCAGCATTTTTACCTATCGGTAACGGTTCGAAATCGATAACAACGTGACCATACTGACCTCTACCACCAGACTGCTTCGCATACTTCATGTCAGATGTAGATTTACCTCTAATCGTCTCTCTGTAAGCTACTTGTGGCTTACCTACGTCAGCCTCTACTTTAAATTCACGCTTAAGTCTATCTACTAGAATCTCTAAGTGAAGCTCACCCATACCAGAGATAATAGTTTGACCAGTCTCGTGATCTACTTTTACTTGGAAAGTAGGATCTTCTTCTGCTAATTTATGTAGGGATAAAGATAGTTTCTCTTGATCTGCTTTAGTTTTAGGCTCTACTGCTACAGAGATAACTGGTTCTGGGATGAATAATGACTCAAGTATTACCTGCTTCTTCTCGTCGCAGAAAGTGTTTCCAGTGGTAGTGTCTTTAAAACCTACTACCGCACCGATATCCCCAGCTCTTAGCTCCTCGATCTCACTGCGATCATCTGCCATCATCTTGATGATACGAGAGATACGCTCTTTTTTACCAGTAGATGAATTATAAACATAGCTACCCGCAGTAATAACTCCAGAGTACATTCTAACGAAAGTTAAACGTCCAACGAATGGGTCAGTCATTACTTTAAACGCTAGACCAGCCATAGGCTCATCATCATCACATTTACGTGTTACTTCTTCACCTTTAAGATCAGTACCTTTAATTTGCTCTACATCCATAGGGCTTGGAAGGTAATCTACGACAGCGTCTAATACTTTTTGGATACCTTTATTTTTAAAAGCTGATCCGCAAAGCATAGGAATAACTTCAAGCTTAATAGTCGCTCTTCTTAGTCCAGCTCTAACTTCTTCTAAAGTGAAAGCATCTTCACCTTCTTCAAGGTATCTGTTCATCATATCTTCATCAGTTTCAGCGATAGCTTCAATAAGCTGAGTGCGCATTTCTGCACATTTTTCAGCTAAGTCTGCTGGGTAACCGTCGATGATCTCTATGTCTTTTCCTAGGTCATCTTTATGGATATGAGTTTTCTTTTCTACTAAATCTACGACGCCTTCGAACTGATCTTCAGCACCGATAGGACACTGAATAGGAACAGCGTTTACGCGCATATCATTACGCAATTGATCTTTTACTCTAAAGAAATTAGCACCAGATCTATCCATTTTATTAACGAATACTACACGTGGTACTTTATAACGGTCTGCCTGTCTCCAAACTGTCTTAGTTTGAGGCTGAACACCGCCTACTGAACAAAGGGTAATAATAACTGAGTCTAGAACTCTCATAGAACGCTCAACTTCGATAGTAAAGTCAACGTGTCCTGGGGTATCAATAAGGTTAATGTATTTATCTTTCCATGTAGTAGAAATAGCAGCAGCTGTAATCGTGATTCCACGCTCTTTTTCCTGCTCCATCCAGTCTGTAACTGAAGTACCTTCATGTACTTCACCGATTTTATGGACTACGCCACTGTAAAATAAAATTCTCTCGGTAGTAGTAGTTTTACCAGCGTCGATGTGAGCTGCGATACCGATGTTTCTGAAGTCTTCTCTTTTGATTTTTCTAGCCATGTTATTTCCTTAGGGTCAAATTGACCTTAGCGATTATAGCACTAAGGAAGTGATGAAAAATGAAATTTTTCATCACGGACTGTCAGGTGAAGAGGTTAAGGATCCGCTCCCCGAGCTAGGTTTTATACCTCGGGCGGGGTCTAAAAATGCTAAAAATAGCATTTTTCAGCGAATGCTTAAGACGCCACGGTACAACTTCATTTTCTTCGTTTTCGTTGTTCTCGCACAGTGGTCTCTTGAATAGTAAAGGTGAAATACCCTTGGTGTTTTGTCTAAAATAAGGGTATAATACCAAGGGTGAATCGTTTAAGTAGGAGAGCTTTAATAAAATGGCAGGCAGATAAGCATCCGCATCCTATAGTCGTGCGTGGTGCTAGGCAGGTCGGGAAAAGTTTTCTCCTAGAGCGTTTTGCTAAGGAAAATTTTAAGACGGCAGTCATTATAAATTTTGAATATGATTTTGAGTTTTATGAAGATTTCGAGACTTTAGATCCAGTACATATAGTTAATCAGATATATTTAAAACGAAATATCGAAATTAAAACAGGTGAGAGTTTAATTTTTTTAGATGAGGTGCAGCTTTTCCCGAAGGCGATTCAAGCTCTAAGGTATTTTTATGAAAAAATGCCGGGCTTGCATGTTATAGCCGCAGGTTCTTTAGTGGATTTCGCGTTAAAGCAGGAGCCAGTCTCTATGCCAGTTGGTAGGGTGCATTATTTTTATATGCATCCACTGAGTTTCAGAGAGTTTTTAGAGGCACAGGGATTAGTGGGCTATCTGAAATTTATAGATGACTTAGATTTCACTAAATCTCGAAATGCACTTAAGAAAGCTTTAAAAGTGAAATCGGGAATAGCATCCTCTGGGAATGCTCTGCATGAAAAGCTTTTAGCTGAGGTGCAGAAATATTTACTGCTTGGTGGTATGCCAGCTGTGATTAGAGAGTATTTAAATAATGATAAGCAGTTCCCCTTAGCTTTTAGAGAGCAGAGGCAGATTCTAAACACTTATATAGATGATTTTCGTAAATATGGTAAAAACTCTGAATTCTATTATCTGCGTAAAAGCTTTGAGCGGGCTCCACACCTTATTTCCAAGAAATTTAAATATTCACAGCTAGATCCAGAATCTAAGAGTACTCATTTAAAACAAGCTCTAGAGCATTTAATCGATGCACATTTATTTACTAAGGTAAGGGCGACTAGTGGGATTGTGACTCCACTGGAGCTAAATGCTTCTGATAGTGATTTCAAAATTATCGGTCTTGACTGTGGTTTAGTGCAAAATCTTCTCAGTGCTAATAATGAAAGCCTTTATATAAGTGATTTTAATTCAGGGCTAATTACAGAGCAGTTTGTGGGGCAGGAGCTGAGAGTTTATGTTGACCCTTATGATTTGAGGAAGCTTTACTACTGGTTTAATGATGCTAAAAATGCAAGTGCCGAGATAGATTATCTTATAGAAATAGGTAAGCATATTATTCCAGTTGAGGTGAAAGCCTCTCATCAAGGTAGGCTTAAAAGCCTTAGGTATTTTATGGATAAATATAAAGCGCCATTAGGTATTAGAATTTCGGTGAATCCGCTTAGCTTTGAAGAGGGGATTTTAAGTGTGCCTTTTTATGCGGTGTCTGAGATTAATAGATTAGTGGAAATGCTGTTTCTGAAAAATTAGCATTTTTGGAAATAGCGTTTCCAATTTAGGGTAAAATAATAGATAAGCGGAAAATATACACATGTACGATCGGTTACTTAAAAAACCATTAGAAAATCAGAATAGTTTTTTTCTTTTCGGAGCGAGGGGGACTGGTAAAAGCTACTGGCTGAAGAATAATGTTAAAGATTCGATTATTTTTAACCTGCTTGAAGCAGAGCTTAAAATGGAATTTAATCTTAGACCAGAAAATCTTGAAAGGCAGATTCCGCCAGGGTATCAGGGCTGGATAATTTTAGATGAAATTCAGAAAGCACCAAGCCTTTTAGATACAGTCCACAGGCTGATAGAGGAGAAGGATTATAAATTTATACTTACTAGCTCTAGTGCAAGGAAATTAAAAAAGCTAGGTGTGAATCTCCTAGCTGGGCGCGCGCATACTTACCACATGTATCCCTTGACTTCTAAGGAGCTTAAAAAAGATTTTGAGCTTAAAACTGCCTTGAGTAAAGGAATGCTGCCGACTATATATAAATCTGGTCAGTCTGCGGCTACTAAGTATCTTAATTCTTACGCAAAAACTTATCTCTATGAAGAAATTATGCAAGAAGGGTTGAGCCGAAACTTAGAGGCTTTTAGTAGATTTTTAGAAGCTGCAAGCTTCTCACAGGCAAGTGTTTTAAATATTTCTACCGTCGCAAGAGAAGTCGGGATCAATGCTAGAACCATTTCTAATTATTTTGATTTACTGGAGGATATGCTGCTAAGTTATCGTTTACCAGTTTTTAGCAGAAGGGCGAAGCGAAAATTAATAGATCATCCTAAGTTTTATTTTTTTGATGTAGGGGTTTATCAGTCAGTGAGGCCGAAAGGTTTTTTAGATTCGCTAGAAGAAATAGAGGGACACGCTTTAGAGACTTTAATTTTACAGGAGTTAATCGCACTTAATGAATATTATGAGCTTGGCTGTAAAATTTACTACTGGCGAACAGTTAATGGTCAAGAAGTGGACTTCGTCTTATATGGACCTAAGAATTTTCTTGCTATAGAAGTAAAACGCTCAAAGTTTGTAAATTCTACTGATTTAAAAAGCCTGAAACTCTTTCTGGAAGATTATCCTGAAGCTAAAGCCTATATGGTTTATGGTGGTGATAAGAAGTTATTTCTAGAAAATGGCGTGGAGTGTCTAGGGATAGAAGGATTTTTTAAAGATTTATCTAAGATACTTGGGGTGCATGTTTAGCGGACATGGTTTTAATTATACTCTTCGACTAAATACTCAGAGATGTTTCTCGTTTTAGTGTCGAAATTAATACCTATGAGAAAAAGTTTTTTCGGGATATTAGAATACTTTTCATAGTATCCTTTATCTTTAATCTGTTTTAAAGCCACTTCAGCAGAGCTGTCTATCTTAAATTCAAAGAGATAAATATTATCATCTGCTTCTAGCACTAAATCTATTCTGCCGTCACTAGTTCTATCTTCGATATTGACGTTAAAGCTAGTGGAACGCATTAGTAAATAGAAAATTAGCTGAAAATATTTTTCATCTAGATTCCGTTTAGGGACTATGTCATAAGGTATAGAAGCGAAATAGGATTTTAATTTAGACATGAAAGATTCTAAATCATTTTCTAGTATCATGTCACTGAGAGCGATGACGAAGGAACTGACGTTAGCTGAGTTTTCTTCTGAATAGCCAGCGAGGAGATTATGAATCAGAGCGATTTTCACTTCGTTGTTTGGGTAAGTTAGTGAAAAAGAAGTCATATCAGCCCTGCATTTAGCTTCTTTAATGGTTAGGTAACCAGTGTCAAACATAAGTGGTATGACAGGTATGGATTCTAAATCGTAGCTATCTAGCTCAAACTCAGAGATGTTAACTTCTTTTTCAAAGTTCTCAATATCGGGGTTTTCTTTTTTGATGAGGTTGATTAAAAAGGTCGGCGTGCCAGTGGCGAACCAGTAATTCTTGAATTTTAGTTCTGAGAACATAAGCATTGTTGAAAAAGGGTTGTAGACTTTAGTCTTATCTTCGGAAAATCTATAGCCGTTATACCAGCGTTTGATTTTCATAATGGCTTGTTTTTGACTCAGGGAACGCTCTGTACATAAGTCTTTTATATAGTCCTGAAAATAGTATTCTAATTCTTCTTGGGTGTAACCAAGTAGAGCAGAGTATTTCTGATCCATGGTTAAAATCTTTAGATTATTTAAACCAGAAAATATGGAAGTTTTAGCGAATTTACTAACGCCAGTTAGGAAAACGAATCGGAGCGAAGCATCCTCGTCTTTAAGCACCTTATAAAAATTTCTTAGTAAATCTCTGTTCTCATTAGCTTTAGGAATATCATTTATATGATTAATGATGGGACCATCGTATTCATCGACCAGCACTACGACTTTCATTCCCGTCTTCTGATGAAGCTTATGGATTAAATCAGTGAAAACTATGTCCACATAAGGCTTTAAATCCAGCTCAATACCGTATTCTTCAGCGATATAATTAAGCTGTATTTTAATTCTAGTCTCCATGGTGTCGGTCTCACCGACTTGGCTATTAGCCATAGAGAGTTTAATTACAGGGTGTTTCTCCCAAGTGTAATCAGAATCATAGATCCAGAGGTTTTTAAAAAGTTCTTTATCGCCTTTAAAGATAGAGCTTAGGGTAGAGACAAGCAGGGATTTGCCGAAACGGCGTGGGCGAGAGAGGAAGTAGACTCCTTGTTCCCCTTTGACTAATTCATAGAGGTGCTTAGTTTTATCAACGTAAATATAATTCCCTTGAATAAGGTTTTCAAAGGTCTGGATGCCGATAGGTAGGTCTTTAGGTTTAGCGGACATGCTTTTAATTATAAGCTGAGTGCAAAATAAAAGAGAGTAGCTGAAATTTCAGCTACTCTCTTTTTAAAATTTAAATAATTACAGTGAACTCTAAATTAAGCTACTTGAACGCCGACGTATTTTCTGCCTTTAGAAACATAAAATTCTACTTTACCATTCGCTACAGCGAATAAAGTATCATCTTTACCGATCATCACATTAAATCCAGGGTGAACTTTAGTTCCTCTTTGGCGGATTAGAATATTACCAGCTCTAACTACTTCACCAGCGTATTTTTTCACGCCAAGCCTCTGCGATTCCGAATCGCGGCCGTTTTTAGTACTACCTACACCTTTCTTTGATGCCATAAGAGGAATTATTATAGCAGGTTATTTCTTCTTTTGAAATAAAAGAAAATGTGTTAAGATCTCTTTTGATCTTTAGAAAAGTGACTTGATGAGATTATGGGTTACTTAAACTTTATTTTAGTGTTTTTTTTAATGTCGCTGAGCCTGATAGAGGCGAGGCATCTTCCTTTTAGTAAGATTAGTTACGCTCTTAGGGCTGACGACTCTCGGAGAGAGGATATAGATTCTTCTAATCAGTCTAATGAAGCGGTCGCCACGTTTTATGTACCAGGCGGTGTAAATAAAACTTCGACTTTAGGCACGAAAGATAGAAAAGGTAATACTTTAATAGGACATAGGGTAGAAGACATAGTAAGTAAACTTCAGGAATTTAAAAACGAAGGATTATCTAAAAGAAAAGCTCTTTCTAGAATTAAAGATGAAGATGTTTACATAGGAGTGGCTGCTGATCATACTGATCCTAAAAATAGCTACGGAACTATGATCTCTATAGACTCGGATAGACTTACTGAAAAATTTAAGCTAAAAGAAATTTATGAGGATTTAGAGTTTAAAGACCTGCATGTGAGAATAGTAGATACTGGTGGAGCGTTTGTTGGTAATGGTTCGCTGCGTATTGATATAGCTTTAGCTAGTTTAGATATGGCTTATGCTATTGGTAAGCTTAGGTTGAGCTTGGTTTACATCGGGTGAAAATTTAAGCTGTTGCTAAATTGGTATTTTGACCAGTGAGTCCACCTAGGAAATTACCAATAGAAGCTAAAACATTTGTAGCTTTCTTTTCATGGTTTCTAGTTTCGCTATTATTAGCTCCACCACTCGCAACATAGCCATAAGGTCCTTGGTTGTAAGCTCCAAGAATTTTAGTAATCTGTTGAGTAGTTAGAGCTTTAGTATTAGTAATCTTTAATTGATCCGCTACCACATGCTTTAAATAAATAGCACTCACTATAGTATTTGCCACGGGATCATTTTTATAATTTTTCAAACTATCAGCGGTAACTCCAGCTGGCAGCTTAGCTTTCCCGCTATTAACTAGCTTCATTACATGCTCGTAAGTCACGGGCATGACTTGATTTAATCCAGAAGCCCCAGCATGACTAGTAATATTTTCAGTTTTACCATTACTTTCAAGCTTTTGGCTTGTTAATAGCAACCTTAAATCAAGCCCATAGTGATCTGCAATCTGTGATATTTTTTCGGGGAGCTTAGCATCATTTTTCGTCAAATTAGCATAAGTATCAGGATTAGCTTTTTTAAAAGCTTCAATAATTTGCTGATTAGTGGCAGTGACAGCACCAGATAGATTTGTGGTGCCTGTTGTGCTTGGGGTGGCTTGGGTATTTGTTGTAGGCGTTTGTGTTGAACTGCTGCCATTAAAAACAGGCAGTTGAAAGTTGAATTTAATTTCTGGTAAGGCTAAAAACATAATTACGATTTATATAACGTTTACATAGAGGGTCTTTTGATAGTCACTAACATAGTTTTTCACTGATTGTGAGATTGCAAATAGCTAAAAGGAAAAACTGCAGATAGTAGTTTCAGGGGGGAGAGTATATTAAGCTACGGCTAAACCTTTTACTTCTCTAAATACGATATCTCCAACGCTTGTGCCCAAATTATTTCTTTTTCTAGGATCGTTAGCTGCTTCTGCGCGATTTACTACATCTGAGTTCAATTGAGTTAAGGTGAGATTTTCTCCAGGTTTTGTATCATCCTTTAAATCATAGGTTCTTTTGTTAGTACCTAGTCCACTTTTGTTGCCATCTTCTCTTGAATTACCTTTAAAATGAGCTCCGATTATCGTATATTTTATTGTGCCATTTTCTATCCAAGCATCTGAGATTACGGAAACGTGGCCGCCTTTAGAACCAGAATATGTGTAAATAGAACCAATTAAAGCCTCTTTCACAGCAGCATCGCCTTTTTGAACTAATGAATCGACATAGGCTTTATCAATTTTTACACTTTTTCCAAGACCAGCATCTGCTACCGCCCCTGCAAATCCTCTAGTCTGCTGATCAACAGTGCCCGCGTTAACATAAGCTCTTTCTTTCAGTGGAGCGAGTTTAGCAAAATCTTCAGGAGTTAAATAATTCTTCATGAACCCCCATAAGCTAGTCACGCAATCCATGCCATTAGAATTGGATGGATCTGTTCTTTGATAACTCATCCCAGCATTTCTTGCGGAGCTTAAAAAATCGTTAAATGATTTTTTGAAAGCTTGACTAGAAGAGCCGTTTGATGAATTTGTGGAGCCTGTTGATGAATTCGTAGAACCGATATTTGTTGTGGGACTTTGTTGGGTGTTGGGGGCGCTGGCTAGGCTTTGTATAGACGGAAGTACAAATTGAAAGTTGAATTTAATGTTAGAGGGGTTTGAGCTAGAGGGTGAGCCAGATTGCCAATTTTGCTGTGATGATGATGTCCTAATCTCGCTTGATGTAGAAGATTCCCTCTCTCCCAAGTTTGAGTTAAAATTAAAATTAAATTGAGGAATGGATGCGATCATGCAGTTGTTAGGCTCTTGGCCTTTGTTGTAGCAATTGTGCTTGTACCACTTCCGTAATTTGGTTTTTGCACAGAGTGTACTACTGGGCTATAATTCCCTATAAAGCTTATATACTCCTGTAATGAGGAGGATTTAGCTGTTTTAGAGTCATTGTCAATCAGACGAATTTCATATTTGCCAGTATTTTGGTTGAGTACGGCGGTTACCATTGCAGCATGATTATTTAGACTTTTTCCACCAGCAGCTAACTCATCTACTGTTCTTCCCAGATTTGCTTGTGTTGTTGTTGTTAAAATATCACCAGGCTTAATGTCGCCGCGATCAAAGGCGGCTTGTAAGTCTTGTATTTTTAGACCTTTAAGTTTTGAGTCTACTGGTAAATTGCCAATTAAGTTACCACCAGATGTTGCGCCTGATTGTCTTTGGGCATATTGCATGGCGGTCATAGCGGTTTCAACGCACCCACCTGACCTAGTGAGCTGCCCACCAGTCCAAGCACCAGGGGTGTTTTTTTTATCAAAATTATTTAATTTTCCTGCAAGTTCCAAATCTTTGGCGCTGAGCGCTTGATTGGTATTAGTGTTTGTTAATGCTGGAGTGTTATTGTTCGATGATGAGCTTGGTAAAGTCGAAGATCCCAAGCTGGGAAACTGAAAATTGAACTTAATTTCGGGAAGAGTTAAAAACAAATTTAAAATACCTCGTTACTTCAGTACAAAGTAAAATAATGAGGTATTTTAACAAGGATTTAAAAAATATTAAGCAACAATAGAATCAACCATTAGGCGTGTATATTGTTGTCTGTGACCTTGTTTAAGCCTAGTACCTTTCTTAGGTTTTTGTTTGAAAACAATGATCTTTTTATCTTTAAAGTTTTTAAGGATAGTAGTTTTTACCTGAGCACCCTTAATGAAAGGCGAACCGACTGTAACTTGTCCATCCTTGGAAATAAGAGCGACTTTGTCGAAGGTTAGTGACGTTTCACCAGAATTAGGAGAAAGAAGATCTGCATCTATAAATCTGCCTTCTTCGACTTTAAATTGTTTGCCAGAAATCTCTACTACTGCGTACATAACTAAGCTGCTAATCTTAGCATGTCAATATTGTTTTTGTTTATCTAAGGATTAATCTTTTATTAAATCTAAATTATGAAATATCACTTCTAAAATTAGGAGTTACAGAAGCTGCATTAGCTGTTGGGTAAGGTTTTAATCCCCATCCAAATAGTTTTGCAGGGTTCATCATTCCGCCTAGGTCAGAAACTAGTGATTGAGTTGGATCTTTTAATCCAATGGCATTCGTAATTTTCGCAGTGGCACTGTTAGGATTACTTAGCATGCTATTAAAGCCTTTCATGAAGACAATAGGTATGACCTTGGTGAGAATTGATTGGCTTGAATTTAAAGCGTTGCTTTTGCCTTGAGCATATTGTAATGCATCATAGCCAAGCCATCCGAGCATTGAGCTTAAAATAATTTCTCCAATTTTGAATTCACCATTAGATTTCCCCGTTAATAGATTGAAACAGTTAACGATACCTTTCGTAACGCCTGTTAATAAAAGGGAGGCTCCGGTCAAAGCTGCAAGGATTTGTTTGCTTGAATGGTTTGAATTGAAAAATTTATGTGCTCCGCCAAAAATAGGTGTTATGCCCTTGCCTATTAAGGACTCGGCTTGTCCAAGTATTTTTTGTCCATTACTTAAAGATTGTTCAATTAAAGCTGCTGTTCCTGGATTGACTTTTGATAAATTTTCTATTTTTGTTCTAGAGAAAGGGTTGCTTTGGGGTTGAGAGAGAGACGATGTACTAGAATGTCCCAGGGATGTTATCGCGCTACTGGTGCCGTCTGGTTGATTTACGCTAGTAGAGATTCTCCTCACTTCTTTTATAAAGTCCCTAGGCTTGTAGCTCTTGGATTGGTTAGACTTGTACTTGCTTTGCGTTGTAATTCAACATTACTTGCGTAAGTGCTTCTTAATAAATAGTCGTTAAAACCCATCGATTTTCTAATTTTATTGTCGGCTTCAATAAAAAAATCATAACTAGGGCTGAATTTATTTGTTCCTACAACATATGGACCACTTTCGTTTGCTTGGTACGTTAAAAGCTGATACATGGCTGGAATCTTTAACAAATTTGATTGATTTGTTGCTAGTTTTTCATATTCTTTGAATATTCCACTTGCTGCCAATGACACTAGTGTTGGAATGGCATTTACTTTACCAAAAGCCATTCCTAATGCACTTGCACCTGTTAATATATCTAGTCCACCTTTAACTAATGCCGCTGACCCAGTATCATAGCCAATTGCGCCAGAGAAATTCTTGGTGGCAGTGCTAACATTTGATAATAATGATACGGTTGCAGCTCCAGCTAGTGCTAAGCCAGCTCCTTTGATACCTAATCCCCAAAATTTACTATTATTTGTATTTAGTAATTTTGGAGCGACTACGCTAACTGTATCTTTTACAGCTTTGAGTCCACTTGTGCTCCAGCTCCAAAGCCCATCTGTTATTGCTTTTGGAGTGATAGCATTACTAATGGTTTGTGCTGTTTGACCGAGTGATAATGTATTCATAAAAATCCTTATATTTAAAATATTTAAACGAGTTTTGAGATTTGATACCCCACATTGTCACCTATATTAGATACAAAATCATTAACACTTGCACCAACACCAGTCGACTCCCAAGCCTTTGCAATTTGTTCGCTTGCACCACTTTTATCCAATGCATACTTTGCAAGCGGAAGGCCAACGAACAATGCTGCTGAGACCCAAGGGTTACCCAAAATAGCTAATTTGCTGACATTCGCAAGTAAAAATCCAGGAGATTTGGTTAGCAAGCTTCCAGCTCCATTTAATGCTGCACCAGCAAGGGTTTTGCCTCCAACTTTAATTGTTGTAGCTGCAATCATACCGCCTGATACACCAGCCCCAACTAATTCACCATCATGCTTATCATTAGCCCATTTTAATTTTTCTTTAAATGACCCACTTGTTTGGATGTCTGATATTGCGTTATTGATCGATTCTTTAATTTTGCCATCCTTGTCATTTTTGAGGGCTTCTAGAAGTTCGTCTGTGCTAAGAATCTTCCCGTTTCTAGTAATCTTCGCTTTATCAAGGATTTGATTTAAAGAATAACCCCAACTATTGTTTTTATCGTTAAAACCAACTTGTTCTAACATTTCAGTCAGTTTACCTGATGCGTTTAAAGCTTTAATAGTATTTAGCTGGCTGCTGTAGAGTTTCATACTTGTTTGTTCAATACGATTATCTGAGGAGTTTATATTAAAATCTTTTTCTTTCTCTATGCTGGCTTTGATTGTTTCTGCACTAACTTGAAATTGATCACCTGAAGCTGGCGTGCTGGATTCTGCTTTAGGGGTATTTTGATTCGATGGGGTAAAAGCAAATTTGTAATTGCCACTACTACTGTTAGCTAGATTATTATTAGATGATTCTGGATCTCTTATCGCAATATTCATGTATATACAAAAGACTTGCTGGATTATTTTTGATGATAATTTTTATTAATTCTTCTGTTAAGCACCCAAATAACTTATATAAAGCTGTTAATCTAACGCTAGACTAACAGCTTTATATAAGTTATGAAAAATATATTATTCTGGAATTTCTTATTGCCACTGTAAATTAGAACTACCGAGGACTTTAATGATTTCGGTGGCCAGTTTCTTGGATGTGTCACCTTGTGGTTTCCAGTCATTATCAATAGTTATCTTTTTCAGGAAGGAAACTTCTTGGTTAGTTAGTGTTCCCTTTGTGCCTTTATCTATTAAAGTTGTCATTAAAGCAGAGAATTGATCTAAGTGCTTTACAGAAATACCTTTTTCTATATTATTAGAATATAATTCATCGATTAATTTTTTATTTTCATCTGTAAATATTGAACCATGGGTACTTCCATCCCATTTGATTTCCTTGTAATCACCCCAACCCTTCCTTTCCTCTCTTTCTTTATTGGTAATACCCTTGTAACCTTGTAAGTTATTTGTTGAAGAGGAACCAGTTAGTAAATTTAAACTTCTATCATTGTCTTTCACTATTCTTAATTTAGTGATGGCTTGATTAAGTGTATTAAATTCTGTTTTTGTTGCTTCGGGTAGAGTCGCCTTGCTTTTTTCTGATTTATTCTCAATGGGAGCTGCATCTGGATTGATAGCTCTATAGTTATCAATCACAGTGCGGTAATTATTATTTTGGTAATAAGTACGTTTGTTAACTTCTTTTTCTATTGCTTTTTGAACCGTTGGATCATCAAGATACCTCTCAAAATTTTCAGCAGTGATTATAATTTCTTTAGATTTTCCATCTGTTTTGATGATCTCACCATCTTTATTTCTTTCTTGAACTTTAATCTCTCCAGCTTTATTAATGATATCTTTGGTTAGGATATTCAGTAAATCCTTACCTGTTGTTGATTTAATCTTTTCAGCCATAGCTCGGTATCGCTCTCTTGAACTAACTTCGTCACGATTTAAGGTGCTTAAATCGTTAGCGTATTTTTCTCCTAGATCTTTGGTGAAATCATTAGTTCCCTTAAATACTACGCCAGCTAGTATGTCTCTTGTGAGATGTTGGTCTAATAGTGCCGTATAGTATTTTTGTTTAGATGGTGAGTTTATATTTTGAGTATTATATGTTGATTTTCTAGATGCCGTATAATCAAATGAGGTATTGACTTTAATCAGATCAATAGTTTCTTTAATTGTGCTTTTAGAGTTTCTATTTGTACTGATGGAACCATATTCAAGTATGTTCTGAGCAGATTGTTCTACTAGAGGATTCTCTGATAATGTTTCTCTGAAAGGAATTTTTTGATCAACGGAAGTACTATTGGTGTTTAGACTCGAATTTAGGTCGAAACTAAAGCTTCCAGTTCTTATATCACCAACGCTTGGACTAATTTTGAAATTGAATTTATTTGCTCCTATATTGCCACTTGGAGTTAATTTGTCAGCATCTGTATTCCCAATTCTTAAGCTGCGGTATATTTGAGCTGTTGGTTTTGCTGGGGTGAATGTATCACCAGTAGTAGGACTTGAGATGTTGAAGCTGAATCTGTTTGGATCGATTCTATTTGCAGTGAATGAAGGATTACTAATCGGTAAAGAGTAAGTATTACTATCTTGTCCAATTTGATAAAATAATTTTTCTCTTGTGCTTTTTTCTCTCATTGTTTCTTGTTCTTTGATTGTATTGATAATAAAGTGTTCATTGTCCACATTTTTATAAAAATTTAGGAACATATGTCAAAAAATGTCTTGATTCGTTTTATATGAGTACAAGAAAGGAAAAATTATGAGTATTTGGTCCAATATTTCGAGTACATTGAGTGTTTTTAGTAACACCAACGCAGTAACGTCTGCATTAGGCGTTAAATATGCGGGAGCTGCTGATGATGCAATTAAACAGTCACAACAAGCAACAAATGAGAATGATGCTCGTATTGCTGCTACTAAGGCACAGCAGTATTCTGCAATATCCACTCAAATTCAAGAGCTTGCTCAGCAATTTGAAATCAGTCAATTGAATACAATGAAAACAATGTCTCAATCGGTGTTAAAACTATTGAGTTGATTTATAAAGGAGTTCAGCCATGGTGGGAGAGATTACGCCTATTAATATCAATCAAGAACGAGTTGCACCGTTAACGGATGAGCAGTTAAAGGAGATTCAGATAAAGCAAATGAGAAGATCTCAAAGGGCTACTGTTCAATTACAGAGAGCCCAGATTGATTATGATCGAGAGGTTGCTGTATTGAATCATCAATTTTCCATGATGAAGCGTGAAAATCGTTTGATATCTCTATCTTAACTTACCTTTAATCTTTATTTAGTATTGGTTAAATTATGAACTTAGAATCAAATCCTTTAAATTTTTCGAATCTGATTGGTGTTAATCAACAATCAAGGGTTACTAATTTGCCCGTAGAAATTTATCAATCTTCTGAAATACCAGTACTTGAGGGAATCACAGACTCTTTTACTGGCCCTTCTGTCGGTTTTATGGAGGGAGTTAGTAAATCGTATTATGCTCAGGGTAAAATAGATTCAACTATTGATGCATGGACTCAGACTGCTAAGATTAAAAATACAATTGATGAAGTGCTTGAAAATGTTAATGATGTGAGGCAGAAGAATGGACAAAAAGCATTTGAGTCATTCCAGCAGTTATTAACAGATCCTAGTTATGCTGAAATCGTAAAGTCTTTGAGCGGAAATACTGGTCTGAGCGTGCAGAGTTTATTGCAGGTATCTCAGTATAATGATGCAGACATTGAATTGAAAAAGAATCGTCTTGTTGCTCAAAGAGCTAATGCTCAAGTTGCAGAGGAGACACAGTTGGCGATATTAGAGAGTAACCTTAAGTCAATTACTGGTGGACCTAATCTTGCTTCTAGCTCAAACACTGCTTAAATTTAGGAATATATCCTAAAATAAATTATTTGATCTTTAACAAGGCTCTGAGATATGAATCTCTTGGAGCCTTGTTTTTTGTTTAATTTATCAATTGAGAAAATTTTTATCTGTTTTTAAAACTCTTGTATCAAAGATTTCATAAAATAAGCTTGTATTAACAGATTATGAGTATTAATGGTTTAGTGAATTCGGGACAAGGTTTAATTAGTGGATTTAATGCTGTTTCGTCTGGAAATTTTAATTTCATGGATTTTGTGGAAGGAGCCATTTTGGGTGGTTTTGCTTCAGAGGATAGATTTCAGTCATCGGAAGATTTATCTAAAACAATGGGTAAAAGATCTTCCCAAGACCTTGGTAAGCAATTAGGAACAATAGCTTGGGACACAGCTGCGATGTTTGTTCCAGCTCCTTTGAGACGCTTATTTGCAGTAGGTAATGTTATTGAAGCAGGAAGGGAAGCCTTAAATGGTAATTGGCTAGATGCTGGACAGAATTTATTAACAGCAGGTATGCAATTCGCTGGAGTACGTGATCTTAAAGAAGCTGGTACGAAAATCATGGCTGCTAATCCTACCCTAACTAACGCTGTTAAAGAGCTTGCTGATGATATACCAAGGAATCTCCAATTACAAAGCAATTTTAAAGCGGCTCCGGCTAAATTAGTGCCAGGGGAGACTCCAATGGTGCTTCAAACCAAAAGACAAATTGCTGAGCAGATTAAAGAAAACACTATAAAAAACAATATGAATGTCAATATACTAACTCAAGAATTAAAGAATGAAGCATCAAATCTTACTGCTAATGCTGCTCAAAAAACAGGTTCTTGGTGGCAGCATGTATCTTCTAATTTTAATGCTGGGAGAAATCCAGTAGCTAATTCTTCAAAAATAATCATTCCGAATCAGCCTGTGCCAAATCCTAGTGCGCATATAATAATTGCACATTCGTAGAAAAAAGGCTTCAGTTGTATGGCTAGTGTGAAGATAAGCAGTATTCTAAATAATAGAGAAGAATATTTTGCAATTCTAAGAAGTTTAACTAATGATCCTCAGGCTCAATTAGACTTAGAGTCAAACAAACACAGATCTCAACTATCCTCATTCAATCTCAAGAATGTGCTTAGGTCTATAGATTTAAATTCAAATAATCAAATTGAGAAAGATGAATTTGAACAATATCATAAATCAATTGTAAGACAGGGCTGTCTCATTCTAAAATATTTCAAGAATCCATACAGACGTAAGTCTGGCCAAATCTGTAAAGTCATGTCTCAATAGAGGAATGGTAAAAGAGATAGAGGATATAGGAATAGTCGAATGTTTT
>JAGWWP010000076.1 GCA_018970325.1 Cyanobacteria bacterium REEB446
ATTTTTTCTTACGAAAAAATACTATGTGTCAATAATCTGTGATAAAAATATTAGTTGTAGTTAAAAAAATTCCTTCTACTTTTCTCAATTATTGGTTTAATTTTTCAGTCCACTTTACATCAGCGAAGAAACTAAAAATATAGCTCGCACCAAAGATGCAGCAGGAAAAGTAATCCCAGCAGTTCAAGCTCGCATAGATAAAATGCGTGAAGAGGTACGAAACAATACAGTACCCAAAGCTGAGCAAAATCAAGAAAGAGACGTGGAAACTGGCTCTAATACTAGCATTCAAAAATTAGACACCAGCAGAGCTGCTCTCAATGAAAGGATTTTAAAGCTAGAAAAAGCGACAAAAGACGATAGTGAAACTTTCAATGCCGCACAAAAAGCTAAAATCCAAAAAGAAATTACCGCTCTCCAAAAAGAAAGAAATCGCATAGATAAAGAAACTAAAATCGTACAGCTTTCAAACGGTGCCATGATTAAATATACAGGCTCTGATCTTATAGAAATAGGCTCTGGAAATGCTTATACATACGAACAAAAACTTAGTGGTAACTATAGAAATAACGTCAGAAAAGTAAAAAGCGATGGGACTCTTAGCACAGATATAGAAGCAGAAGCCACTCGCGGCGATGCTTACAAAGAATTTAAAGCTAGATATAAAGCACAGACAGGTAAAGAGTTAGAACTGAAAGAAAATCAAAGACTAGTAATGTATAAACGTGCAGATGATGTTATTTACCAGATTATAGAATCTAGCCTAGATAATAAAAATAATCGCACTACCGTTATAAGTAATGAAATTAAAGAAGCCAAAGCTAAGCAAAATGGCACAGAGAAAGAAGGCTTAAGTGGCATTAAAGATCAAGGAAATATCGAAGTTAAAAAATTCAGCTTCGATGATACTAAAGCTGGAAAGAGTGATGGGGAAGCAGCTATCGGCTCTAAATATACAGCATCACTGGGCTACAGCCTAGCTAAAGAATTCTTTATTAATCTAGGAATACCAGGAGCTGAAGTCTTAGAAGATAATGGTAATTATAGAATTAAGTTAAAAGACAAAGATGCTTTTAAACTTTATCTAGAATCCTCTCGTAAAGAAGATTACTATGGTCTCCTAAAAGAAGTTCTAGGCTCTGATAAGGAAAGTCTAAATAAAGCTAATCCTAAAAATCAAAAAATTAAATCAATACAGAAGAATAAAGACGGCTCTTATGAAGTCTTCGTTAATAAAAGAGAAGACATAGCTGTAATGAATAATAATATAGACGAGAATAAATATTTAAAAGATATAATCAACGTCTACGAAAGCGAAAAGAAAAAGGGTTCAGCTTTTAAACTTGAGGATATAAAACCTATCAACATAAAAGAAGGAAGCTCAAACACTGACCTAGAGAGCCTCTCCTCAGAAGAAAAGTTCAATGCAAGCCCTGAGTATAAAGCAGAAAAAGATAACTTTAGATTTAGAATTATTAATCAATATTTACTGTCATCTCCTAGCTCAAAGGATTACGATAAAGATAAAGCAAGGCTTGAAAAGATAAGCACTGGAAAACCTTTAAACATAGCTGATCTCAACTGGATTAGAGGTCTTATGAATATAGAGCCTCTAGAATAAGCTAGTGCATCGAGGGCATGAAAGCTGCTTAGCAACAGTGATTTAAGTAAATGCTAGATCTCGAAATACTTATTTAAGGTTCTGTTAAGGGATTTCTTGTCAAATATGGGTTTTTTAGGGCTATTTATAAGTGTAAGTAAACAATCATTACAGGTGGGAAAATATGACTACAGTAACTCCAATAGCTAAAGACCAAGGTATTAAAAAAAATATTTTTGAACAAGCTCTAGACAAAGCAAAAGCAGTAATTTCAGGCGAAAAAACAGACGTAATAGAGAGAGCAAAAGTAGAACCCGCTACAACGCAAATTAAAAACAATGTTAAAGCTGAAAAGCCAGATGCTTATGTAAAACCAGAACAAGCGAGTAAAGCTCCCAAAGACAAAGCAGCAGATTCTAATACTGTTAAAGAATTATGGAATAAAGCTGTAAAGGTTATCCAAGAAGACGTAGTGAAACCTGTAGAAACTACCACGAAGAAAGTCCTAGGCTTAGAAACAGATGGTAAGCCCAAAACAGAAGATATTAAATTAAAACTAGGAAATACTTCCACCGTAAAAAATGCAGATGGAAAAGATGAAACTATAAAGGAAGTAGCTTCAGCAGAGCAGATAAAAGCAGTTCAATCAGAGGTTAGCAGAAATGCGAACACCATTCTAAACCATGCAACTGCGAATAATAAACCAATAGAGGCAAAGCAAAGAACTTATGAACAATTGCAAGCTGGACTTCAAGCAGAAGCAGAGAAATCTAAAACCACCAATAAACCTAGCTATGAATCAAATATAGACTTGAATTCTAATGATCTTCAAGTTAAACAACGCAACGAAGAAATCAAGCAAGCTTGGGCAAATTTAGAAGCAAATCGCAAGATGATGGCAGAGTACAGAGAGTCTTTAACTAAAGACAAGGACGAGCTTTTAGATATTACAGCTCAAGAAAACGAAGTAAACAAGCAGCTAGAAGAAATACAAAAACTTCAAGAAAATCTTCGTCAAAGCGTCGGTTCTACAGTAACGCTCACGAATGGAGCGAAGTTAACCAATGATGGAGTAGAAGAGAACGGTAAAGGGATTAAACAATTAAACAGTGATGAATTAAAAACAAAAGGAATTAAAGATCCAGAAAAATTACTTGGCAAAGATAATGCTTTTATCGAATATGAAAGTAAAGATAAAGATGGAAATACTATTACCAAGCAGCACTTAGTAAATAGCAAATTAGATAATGATAAAAGAGTAACTAACATCACAACAGATGCTCAGGACTTGAATAATAATGGAACTATTGAAGCAGAAGAGTTACCTTCAAAAAACAATAAACCCTTAGAGAAAATTATAAGTAATTTCAATAATACCCAAGATCTGAAAGATCTATATCTTTCGTCTGTGCAATTTAATGATGATAAAGCAGTAATTCCACCATCTGCTCAAAACAGAATTGGAGACAGGTACAGTGATGTCTATGGCAGTATCCCAGACGGTAAATTTAAAACTCTTAAATTATCTAAAGGAGATACAGCAATGGTAGTAGAATCTTTGGACGGTGA